>JBKHKF010000376.1:0-2938 GCA_046537745.1 Anaerolineales bacterium
TGGCAATCCTCCGCAAGCACCTTCAGCTCCGCCGAACTTTCCTCCCCTACTTCTACACGTTGGCGGAAGAGGCACATCGCCTGGGCTGGCCCATGGTTCGACCGCTTCTGTGGCTTTCCCCGGAGGACTCTGGCAGCTGGGGGATTGATGATTGCTTCCTGTTGGGCGAGCACTTGCTAGTTGCCCCTGCGCTTGAGCCGGAAATGGAGGAGCGGAAGGTGCAGCTTCCGGCAGGTACCTGGGTGGATTATTGGACAGATGAACAGCATTCCGGTCCCGGCGAAGTGACGATTCCAACGCCCTTGGATCGGGTCCCCTTTCTCATCCGGGCGGGTGCAGTGATCCCTAGAATGGAAGAAAATGGACTAGTTTTAGACCTATACGCGCCGGCGGCAACCAGCTCTGGCCAGGAATCGAGCCTGTACCTGGACGAGGGTGATGGTTATGGGCCCTCGCGCCATGACCGCTTTTATTCACGGCATTCGGAAGATGGCTGGTCGGTGGAGTGGAAAAGCCAGGGAGATTTGCCGTTCCCCTACCCACAGATCGAACTTCAGTTCCATCCACCACTGCCGGCGGCCCTGGAGGTGGATGACCGCAGCCTGTCCCTTGAGGGGGACCGAATTCGCATCGCGCCCTTCAAGCAATTGAACTGCAAAGCAGCCGATCACACCTCATAAAAAAGAAAGCCCCCACTCGTTGAGCAGGGGCTAATTTTCTTACTTACTTATTGAAGCTACTCTTCATCCTTCTTAGCGACCTTGCGGCCTTTCGACGGGGCCGGCGGCTCGGGTGCCACCGGATCCGATACCGCGTAAGGCTTGCTGCCAAAGCGGGTAAGGATCACACCGCCCAGGCCCAGCGAAGCGACGATGAAAGGCGCAATCCAACCGATGCACGGGATCATCCCGATCCCACCCACCACAAAGGTCAGAAGCAAAGTACCCAAACCTGCGCTGGCCGCTGGGTGCATCTCCCATTTAAGTGAAGCCGCCAGGCGATGACCCACCTCGAGGCCGACTGCAATCCAGCCGAAAACCGAAGCTACGATCAGCACGATCAGCGCGATCAAACTGACCGGGATCAGCAGGATCGTGATGGTCAGCATGATCAGCACGATGGGCGATACCAAGAAGGTGAGCAGGCCTAGGCCGCCGGTGGCAAGCGGATTGCTGACGATAGCCTGGGCCGTGCGCTCCGCCGCCAGCGGCCAGAACATGACCACCATCACAGCCAGCGCCGCCAGCAGCAGCGTCCGGAATCCAAACCACAGGATGGTGGCCAGTGGCGAGAAATCCATTCGAATGTTGGGTATCACCGGCCGCAGCATTGGCCCAATCCTCGGGCTGAACGGCACATCAAACCCATCCTCAGAGATTACATCGCCCTGCACATCCGCCCCAAGGTCAACATCGAGGTTGCCACCGAGCGTGAAGATGTTTCCTTGGACCACGGAGGATTGGAGCAAGTCGATGTTGCCACCCATGGTGGCGACATCCCCGGTGACCCGGCCAGCGACGACGGCGTTCCCGCCCATCACCACCAGCGCACCATCCAGCACCGAGCCCTCCTCCAGAACAACCGAGCCGCCAAAGACAGCCAGATCGCCGTTCATGGTCTCACCGAGTTCCAAGGTGAAGTTGCCGCCGAAGATAACGCGGCCATCCTGCCCATCCTGGGCAAATGCCGTCAGCGGCAGCGCAAGCGAAATCACCATTACCAGCACGAGAACACTAATTAAACGCTTCATTTGGACCCTCCATTGGGATTTCTAGGATTGGCGAACCGATAGACCGCGGCCGCCCATAACCCACCAAGACCTGCAAATAGGGCAAGCGCAGTGCCCGCAAGTGCGAGAAGCATGGAAGCACCAAGCAGGTCGGGGGCAGGAGAGGGCAAGAGACTAACGAAAGCGCTAGTAATTTCGCCGATGATCGCCAGCTGTGAAGCCAGGGTTAAGAACCCCTTGAGCAGCTGAGCAAGGATGTAATCGACGTTGGTTAAGGTGACATAGGCCAGCGTGGCCATGCTCAACAACGAACCTGCTAAGCTGAGAGCCAACACAAGCCAAGCCTGCCGTTGCTGGCGCGCTGCTTTCGCCGCCGCCAGTTTCGCCTTGAAGCGACTGGCAAACCCCGCCGGCGCCGACACTGTGGCCGCTGCGAAAAGCCTGCTGTCGACCCGTCGCAATGCCATATACCAAAGCTGGCATTCCGGACATGCCTCCAGGTGATCCTTAAGCTCTCGCTGCTCCGCTTTCATCGGCGCGTCGCTTAACGCTATGTCACGATACCGTTGGTGCGCCATCGCGTCTCCCTTCAAAGACTGGGCCAATCGAGTGACCAGCTGTCCAGCTCTCGGCCAGCTGGTTCCGGGCCCGATGGAGTCGGCTCTTGACGGCACTTTCCGTCAAGGACAACGTGGCGGCGATTTCTGCATACGACAGGTCGTACCAGTAGCGAAGCAGGATGGCTGCGCGATCGGTGCCGCTGAGTTCACCCAACAACTGTTGGATCTCTTGCTCCTGCTCAAGATCCACCAGCGAACTCTCCGGTGCTTCGATCTCGGCCGCCAGCGCACGCCAGGGTTTGATCTCCTGCAGTGAGACCAAGCTCAGCCTCCGCTTGCGCAAACGATCGACGCAGTGATTGGAGGCAATCGCCAGGATCCAGTTGATGAACTTCCGCCTGGGATCATAGCTCCCAAGGTTGCGGTAGGCCTTCATAAAGGTCTCCTGAGCGGCATCCTCGGCCTCGGTCGGCTGCTCCAACATGCGGTAGCAGAGGTTGTAGACCGGTCCCTGGAACGCTTCGACGATACGGCCGAAAGCTTCATCGTCGCCGGCTAAAGCCTGCTGCAGCCAGATAGCCTCCTCCGGGTTTTTTGTCGTGGTGCTCAAAGCCGCTCCCGTCATGTCTTGCCGCGGTCTCTATCACCC
>JBKHKF010000377.1:0-2930 GCA_046537745.1 Anaerolineales bacterium
ATGCAGTACCCTGTCACGGTAAATGTGCTGGGCGTTGCCAGAGATTTTGCGGCCGTCGATGGTCAGGTCATTGCGTCCCTCGAAGCGCGCTTCGACGCCCAGTCCCGATAGGGCGGCGATGATTGGATCGGTGTACCGCTGGAAGTGGAGTTTGGGCCCCTCGGGATTTGTGGCAATGAAGGTGAAATTCACGTTCCCTAAGTCGTGAAAGACCGCGCCGCCACCGGAAAGGCGCCGCACCACTTTGATATTCTTGCGCCGCACGAAATCAATATTGATTTCCGAGTATGCGTTCTGATTGCGGCCGATGATAATGGAAGGCTCATTGCGCCAAAGCATGAAGACATCCTCCTCAACTTTGCGAAGGAGGTGCTCCTCGGCTGCCAGGTTGAAGTATGGATCGGTATGTTGGTTGTGGATGCAGAGTGTCATCGATTCAGCCTTGCCGTCCTCAATTCCTGATAAGCCATCCTGTGTATACCGCGCCTTCCCGGTGAAAACTAGGGGGTAGTCGCAAAAAATGCGCAGCCCCCCCGACCATGAATGAGCAACGGGCAGGCGCTGGATTGCACCTGCCCGTAGGATTGCTGGCGGGGCAAGCACGGCCGCGTTAGTTTTGGGGCTCTGCCTATCATCTGACAGCCAAAAAAGCGGCGATCCTGCAAGGTGCCCACCGCCTGAGCCGGGCCTTGCTTGAATGGCTGAGCTCGATCGATAATAAGAGCTGCCCATCACCAGAGCATCACAGCAGCGCACACTTGAGCCACCTGAAGTTCAACTGGAGGCCATATTCCGAATGGAGAACTTCCTGACCGCAGCCGAGCGCAGGACCTTGGAATCCGTTTGCCAGACGTTGATTCCGTCCCTGACGGATGCCGGTACGCTGCCAGCACCGCTTGCCCGCCTTGGGGCGGAGGAGGTCGGCCTGGCGTCTCTGGTGGAGGATGCGATTCCAGAAATTGCCGGCAGCCAGGATCAGCGCCAGCTTCGGCTGTTTCTTCGGCTTTTGGGCTCACCATGGGTCAATGGTCTGCTCTCTGGGGAATGGTCATCATTTTCCGAACTTGGGCTGGAAGCCCGGACCGAGGTGCTTCGGGATTGGATGATGAGTCGGTTCGGACTGCGCCGCGCGGCCTTTCAAGGCTTGAAGCGGCTTGCCCTCTTTCTTTTCTATGCCGAAGCCTCCAGTGATGTCCCCAATCCGGTTTGGGAGGCTATCGGCTATGACGCGCCAGGGCTCATAACCCCACAGGCTTCCTCACCGTTGAATGTCCGTTCGGCTGTGTCGGAAGATCAGCTATCGGCGGAGGTCCTGGTGGTGGGATCCGGCGCGGGTGGCAGTGTGGTGGCCGCCGCCCTGGCGGATGCCGGACACGAGGTGCTGATCGTGGAAAAAGGGGGCGATGAATCCCATGAAGATATCGAGGGGCTGGAGTTGGCTGGCAACTCGGCGCTCTTCGAGCGGCGGGGCGGGCTGACCACCTCCGATTTGGGGATGGTAGTGCTGGCAGGCAGCACCCTCGGCGGCGGCACCGTCGTCAACTGGTCCACCTCGCTGCCGACGCCGGATTTCGTTCGCCGAGAGTGGGCGACGGATTTCGGGTTCGAAGGGCTGGAGGGAGCTGAGTACGAACGATGCCTGGAGGCCGTGTCAGAGGCATTGGATATTGACATCGAGGAGAGCGAGGCCAACGCCCAGAACCAGGTGCTCGCCAGAGGCGGTGAGGCCCTCGGCTATCGGGTCGAGCCCATCCCGCGCAACGTTCGCGGTTGCGTGGATTGCACGTACTGCGGCTTTGGCTGCCGCTATGGTGCAAAGCAGAGTACACGTCAAACATACTTGCGCAAGGCACAGCGTGCAGGCGCCAGGATTCTTGTCCGGGCGGAGGTGGAGCGATTGATTTTGGAAGGCGGGCGAGCCACCGGCGCTGTCTTGAATCTCGGGCGTGATGAGAAACTGACCGAGGTTGAGGTCACTGCCAAAGCCGTGGTGCTCAGCGCCGGGGCGATTCATACGCCGGCGGTGATGCTTCGATCCGGTCTCCGGCACCCTCATCTCGGAAGGAATATCCATCTGCACCCGGTGACGGCGCCCGTCGGCGTCTTTGATGAGCCAATCCGGAGCTGGCAAGGTCCGCCGCAAACCCGTATGATCGGCGACCTGGCAGATCTGGACGGGCGCGGCCACGGCGTTCGGCTTGAGGTTGCGCCGGCCCATCCCGGCCTTTGGGCCAGCGCGTTGCCCTGGACCAGCGGCCGGGGGCATAAGGTCCTGATGGCGCAGGTCGATCATTTGGCGAACATCATCGTGCTGACCAGGGATAAAGGGAAAGGGCAGGTCCGGCTGGATGCTGATGGTAACCCGCGCCTTGATTATCGGCTGGATCGCTACGACGCTTCTCATCTGCTTCGAGGGACGGAGGCGGCGCTCAGGATCTTTCGCCGGGCCGGCGCCCGCCGGATCATTTCTCCCCACAGCGCGCCGGAGGTGTTTGACGCCGAGGGCCATAAGGCCTTTGAGGATTATTTGGAGCGGACCTTGAGCCGCCCGATCCGGCCCAACGATTTGGGCTTGTTCAGCGCCCACCAAATGGGCAGCTGCCGTATCGCCGGTTCGAGATCGCAGGGTGTGGTGAGGCCGGATGGGGAAACCTGGGATGTGCGCAACCTCTTTGTGGCGGATGCCAGCATCTTTCCCAGTGCCAGTGGTGTGAATCCGATGGTGACGATCATGGCCTGTGCGGAGTTGTTGAGTGAGAGGATTATGGCGGGCATAAAGGATGACTAGAAGGTATCGGTTATCAGCTAATGGAATCTGCAGCAAAGAGCGGTGGACCTTGGGAAAAAATGCGAGGATTCCGATTTGGGACAAGGCTGTCGAATTGTGAATCATCCTCAGAGCCCTCGGGAACAGATCGTTAACTGTGAAC
>JBKHKF010000038.1:0-12743 GCA_046537745.1 Anaerolineales bacterium
CATAAAGCAGATCTGGGTGATTCGAATCTGATGCTCGCGAGTACATGGCCGACAGGTCCATCCTGAGCCCCGTAAGCTGCTGGCCCAATTCATCGTGAATGCGACGCGAAATAGTGGCGCGTTCCTCTTCGACGGCGCGGTTAAGTTCGGCCGAATAGCGGCGCAGCTTTTCGCGTGATTCCTCGAGCATTAATTGAAGCTCCCGTCTCTCTGTAATATCCTGGATCAGCACGACGCGCCGGCTATGATGGTCCACCTGCATTGAGGTGGCTGCGAATTCGAAGTGTTTCCCATTTTCTCCGTTGACAAACTGGTTGCCTCGGTGGAGGCGGCCCATTTCTAAAGGTGTGGCGGTCAGGATGCGCCCCAGATTGGAGGTCTCATCCAGCTCCACCAACGCAAGGAATTGGTCCACTGATTCAATAACTTCTCCTGGGATCTCGAAGATCTCCTGGAGGGCGTCATTCGAAAAGAGGATAAGGCCATCTTCAATAATGAGAACCCCTTGCCCCAGGTCACTTTGTGCCCGTACGACGATCTGATTTAGTTCGGCTTGTATCAGATAGCTGCGCTCCAAGTGCACCCGGTCCGTGATGTCCTGGCCGATACCGTGCAGGCGGATGGGTTTACCCTCTGCATCGATTTGAACCTGGCCGCGAGCATAAATAGTTCGGATTTCGCCGTCGGGCCGTACAATCCGGTGTTCAAGTTCAAGGGGCTCGCCCGTTTCGAAGGAGCGGTCGATGGTTTTCGCGACCCTATCCCGTTCTTCGTCCGGGATTGAGTCGAGATAGGCCTCAATCGTGGGTTGGAAAGACTCGAGATCCCGGCCGTAAATCCTTTTCAGCTCCTTGGACCAGGAGAGCTCGTCGTTCTCAAGATCCCATTCCCAACTGCCGATATGAGCGACGCGCTGCGCCTCCTCCAGCTGTCGTTCGCTCTCCTCGAGCCTGGTATGGACATCATACCAGCGGCTGATATCCCGGGTGATCTTGGCGTAGGCCTTCAAATTTTCCTGTTCATCGTGGTAGGGAGTGATCAGCACGTCAGCCCGGAAGCGGGTGCCATCCTTGCGCAGCCGCCATCCTTCAGCCCTCAACTTTCCTTTCTCCAGGGCTTTCTTCAAGTTCTGGTTCGGCAGGCCTTCAGCGATATCTTCTTCCGTATAGAAAACGGAAAAATTCTGTCCGAGGATTTCGTCGGATTGATAACCTTTGATTTTGGCCGCCCCGTTGTTCCAGCTAATCACGGTGCCATCCGAATCCAGAAAGAAAATGGCGTAATCCTCCAAGCCGGAGATCATCAGGTTGACGTGCTCATCGGTCAACCAGGCGTCCTTGTTCTCTTGTTTTTGCCTGCGGGAATGGATCCAGTCCAGGATGAGCAGCGCGAGCGCGGAGCTTGTTGCCAACCCAAGTATGGCTGCCTGCATGGGGCCGAGCATGACCCTCAAATCAAAGGCAAAGGGCAGGATGACGAAGATCGCCAACATCGCAGCTGAACTGAGAAAGAGAATGAGGGCGGCGATCCAAATGAGACTCTGCCTGACCCTTCGCCTTCTAATGATTGGCATCGACCCCTCGGTTGGGACTTGAAATTAAGAAGTTGCTCTATCGATCAAACCAGAACCCAACCACAATCAAACTTAATGCGCCGCTGAAAACAATAAAGAAGTTGTTGATATAAGCTGGCCCCTTCAAGTTCATGGTACCAGAGTACTATTCTATGTCAAACATCGCGACGACAATAAGTTTTAATGAGTGCTATTTTTACCATATGAATCTGCGAGATCCCGTGGGGATCAGCTCTCGGTAGGGGCTGGTCATGATCGAGCTATGCCCCAGTTAGATCACAGGTACATTGCTGAACCCATCGCCGCCAGGTAAAGTTAAGACAGACAGGCTGACTGTGCGACGCGAATTTAATAAATAGCTTGGCTGCCAAGCTGGCCTGGAAACGAATAATCACCATCAACATGAAGGAGGAATAAAATGAACAAGGATGTCCTGAAAGGCAACTGGAAGCAGCTCAAAGGAGAGGTCAAAAAGCAATGGGGCAAGCTGACGGACGACGACCTGGCCAAGATTGAAGGCAATTTCGATGAGCTGGTCGGCACCGTCCAGGAGCGCTACGGCTATGAGCGAGCACAAGCCGAGCGTGAAGTGGAGGATTATTTGGAAAGGATCGAGAGCGATATTGCCTAGTTAACAGTCAGACCGAACCAGCTCCCTTGAGCCGGTGGATGATCATCCACCGGCTCTATTCTGTTACTGGTTGTGCATCCGCGAGCCTTCCAGCGCAAAGAACAATGAGGGAGCTGGATCAGCCATGAGATTTCAATCGCACGGGAACAAGCCGGCCAGATTCACCGCGGCTTATCAAGCAAAGCGTTGGCGATCCTCTTCAAGGTGAGGATTTCATAATAGGACCACTGCATCATCTGCGTTTCCTTAGCTAAGTCCCTGGAGGAGCGACCGAGGGGAAGGCTGAAGGAGCCAGCTACCCTATCCTCGGCATGAAATCTGCTGACAAAGGAGTCATCCTCAAAGATTGAACGAAGGAAACCGCTTGGGTCGTCCTCCCCGCCTGCATTCCAATAGACGCCATGAAGCTGCTCCTTGGCTCTCGGACCGCGCGTGATGGCAAAGACGATGGCGCGCTCGATCCCTTCCTCGCGCGTCAGCAGTTCAGCTGCGATTGCCAACGACTCGATATCTTCGGCAGACAAATAGCCGACCCCGGCGGCGCTCAGGTCCTTGTGGCTGGCACGGGTGGTCAGCGCTCGGCGCAGAACCTCCATCACATTGGAGGAATAAGTTGCTGCCGTGGTTTCCTTTCCTTGTTGAGCCAGCGTCGCGCCATTTCTGCTGTTGCGATTGCGCCGCAGCGAATCGGCTGCTGTGCCGCTTGAGGATTTGCTGCGTTTGGCGCTCCTTGGTTTACCTTTATTTCCTATAGTCCAGCCCGGCTCGCCGCTGCCCGCGCGCTGCAGAAAGCTGGCATAGAGTGAGGAAGCAGCCTTGCCCTCCGGGACTACGATCGTCTCCGCTTCCTCCAGTAATGAACTAGAGCCATGGCTGACGATGAGCACTGTGGGCACATCGGCTTCCTGCAGAGCATGCCGCACGCCAATGTCCGTCAGCCGCGGGTCGTTGAAGAAGATTGCGCCGTCATACGCGTCAAGACCGAAAGCATCACGGAAAACCATGATGGACATGCCAAGGAGATCAGCCAGAGCTCGGTGGTGGGGGTGGGCGAGCTTGCTGGCAACAACGATATCGGTTTCAATTGAGAATCTGCGGCTGATCTTCTGATGAGCCGCCGCGGTAAGGAGGGCATCCGAATCAGGATAGTCCTGCAGGGCGATCAGATGCCGTTGATCCTGGTGATAGGCCAGCCAGCCGGCTAATTGGGTGCGGCAATCATCCATCTTGTTCAACGCTTTCGCGCGCAGCCATTCCGGGGTTGAATCCCGAGAATAGTTTGCGCTGGATGGCTTTCGATGACTGAGGCCAGGGTGCCGCCGTGAGCACCGGCGCCGATCGCCCACGCGTAGGCTCTGGCCCCGCACCGCTGCTGGCGAAGGAGAACCATCGGAGCGAATTGCCCCTGCCTTGTCCCATATTCACCTGCTTATTGTGCCAACCGTATCGTCTCACCGAGTTCATCTGTGCGGACCTCGTATTGTTCTCCGTTTACCTCAAAGGTGAAGCGCCAACCGGGAGTCACCACCTGAGCGCAGCCTTCCTCCGGCCCGCCCAAGCCAAGGCAAGCGTCCGACCAATCCACTCGTTCGGAAGCGATCAGCTCGATCTCCACAATTTCGATCTGGAGATTCTCCGATAGAAAACGCTGCGCTTCAACGGCAACCTCGGGAGCCAGGTTTTCAGATTGCAGACCTTGGATCCGGATGTCGGAGGCGTCAAAATCTGTGTGAACTTCAACCCGCTGGTCTCCCACCTGAGCTTGCATGAGCCAGCCTGAAGTGACAACCTCCGCGCAGACTTCGTTCGGCTCGGGCAGCTCGAGGCATTCGTTGGTCCAAGCCACCTGTTCAGCGTCCAGGATCTCGATCCGATCGGGGGCCACGCTCATTTCCTGCTGTAATTGCTGTCTCACAGCTTGGCGAGCCTGTTCAGCTTCCGGCAGTTCAACTTCAGCGCCAGGGCTCGCTCCGCAGGCGCTGGCAATGATTGCAATCAACCCCACCACCAGCATCAGGGCAAGATTTCGATCCCCCATTTTCAAATTCTCCTTTCCGGAGATGCTCGGAGCTGCTTGTTGTCGGTTGGTTTACTGCATCAAACTTGCTCGGGCGGTCATGTGGGCAAGGTACCGAAAAGCAACAAAACCAACAGAATGATCAAGTTGGTTATGAAAATCTAAATTTTCCTCCAGAAAACAATTTGTTTCTATTCTGATGCTAGTGGGAAAACTGGGTGGACTCCATATATCATTGTCCAGAAGGAGACATATATAAGGATACAGGGGCCGAGCCTGGATCTGGAAGAGAAGAGGCTGGCGGTAGAGGTAGATAATCATCCACGCGAATATCGGCAGCAACAAGCGATCACCAAGGTTGTTTTATTACGTGTTTGACCTGCCCATTTGTTCGGGCATTGACCTGCGGGAGGTGCCCTTAATTCTCGGGAAAGAGCTGCTGTCGCAGATGCTGGCTGCAGCCAAAGAACCCGCCGTTCGCTTCAGCCAGCACACGGTCGGAAGAGGGGAAATTGCGCTTCGCAACGCCTGTGCCATGGGCTTGGAGGGACTGATTTCCAAAACCGCCGAAAGTGCTTATGTATCGGAGAGAACGGATTCATGGCGCAAGAACAAATGCTACCTGCATCAGGAGTTTGTGGTGGCAGGGTATACAGACCCAAAGGGCAGCCGCGCGGGATTTGGGGCGCTGCTTCTTGGTTACTATGAGGGTGAACGGCTTATATACGCTGGTCGGGTTGGCACGGGCTTCAGCGATCGCGATTTGAAGAGGATTTCGAATCAGCTGGCCGAGCTTGAGAGATCGGACACAGCCTTCGATGCACCGCCGGAAGGTGCGCAGCTGGTTGGTGTGCATTGGATTGAGCCGGCTATCGTCGCAGAGATACAGTTTGCCGGGTGGACGGATCATCGATTGGTCCGGCAGGCCTCCTTCCAAGGGCTTCGCAGAGACAAGGATCCCAAGGAAGTCAGCCGTGAGCTTCCTGAATTTGATCCACAACTGGTGGGTGCAATCGAAAAGGTGATCAGTGAAATGACGGAGAATGAAACTGAGAAGACGGACGGCGGTGCAGCGGCCAGTTTCGCTGGCGTCACGCTCTCCAGCCCCGACCGAGTGCTCTATCACGAGCAAGGTGTGACCAAATCTGAGTTGGCTCGATATTATGTCGGCGTCGCCGATCGAATGCTGCCCCACGTGGTTGACCGGCCGCTCTCGCTCCTTCGGTGCCCCCGCGGCCATGAGAAGAAGTGCTTCTTCCAGAAGAACTATACGGATTCGATCGTTGGTCCGATCGACAAAGTAGATCTCAAGGAGGAAAGCGGCGAGCAGGCGACGTACATGGCCATCTCCGATCTGGCAGGTCTGATCCAATTGGTCCAGCTCGGCACGCTTGAATTTCACCCGTGGGGGTGCAGGGTCGATCGATTGGAGCGGCCAGACATGCTGATCTTCGACCTGGACCCTGGGCCGGACGTGGATTGGGAGCGTGTGCGGCAAGCTGCGAAACGAGTTCGCGGCCTGCTGGAGGAGTTCGGCCTGCAGGCGTTTATCAAAACCTCGGGCGGGAAGGGTTTGCATGTCATCGCGCCGTTGGAGCGCAGGGCGGGATGGGATCGTGTTCGGGATTTCGCCGAATCGATTGCGAAGCGAATGGCCCGCCAGGAGCCCGATGAGTTCACCGCTTCCGCCTCCAAGAAGAAGAGGGAAGGCAAGATCTTTGTTGATTATTTGCGCAACGGCAGGGGCGCGACCAATGTGGCGCCGTATTCGACGAGAGCCCGGGATGGCGCGCCGATCTCCACGCCGATCGCGTGGGATGAGCTGGACCGAATTCAGGCTGCGAACGCCTTTACGGTTGAGAATATCGAGGACCGTTGGGAAGGTATCAAGTCCGATCCCTGGGAAGGCTTTTTCAGTCTTCGTCAATCGGTGACCAAGGCGATGATGGAGTCACTCGGTGGAGGGCCATAAAACGAGTTTTCCTGGTGAGGCGATAGATAGCGACTGCCATCGCCGCTTTTGTTTTCGGTAAATGTCAGTTTTTAGTACCAAAAGACAGCTGGGACAGAATTCGTTAATGACGAAGGAATCCATTTTTCATATATTGAAGGCTCGGGACGGCTGGCGGGTGGTTTTGGAGGGGGCGGAAAGCGCGTTCAGCAGCTTTGGAACCTTGCAGGAGGCGGCGGAGGCTGCTCGCAAGCTGGCCATAGCCAGCAAGCCCTCCCGCGTCATCCTGCACGCTTCGGATGGAAGCGTTCAGGCCGAGAAAGCTTTCAAAGCCTGACTGTACGTATGGACCTCTCCAGCGGCCGCTATTACTGGCTGCCCGTCTTATCCAGCAACCGTTTGACCACGAGTGCCATCGCGACAAAAGCGCTGCCGAGCAGGGCCATACCCCACGTCCTTCGGTTCAGAGGGCGTCTATCCACGGCTGGCCGACTGAGGGAGATTTGATCCGCACCAGCTTCCGGCGCAGGTAGTGCTGGTCTCAGCTGGATGGGATGCGGCTCAACCGGCGCCTGACCTTGCGGACTTGATTCATCCTCTAAACGAGTTCCTTCCTGCCCCCTTTTTGCCCGCGTATAAACCTTCGTAAACTCAGCGCCCAGGAAAAAGACCTGGGCGGAGTAATAAAGCCACACGAGCATGATGGCTAGCGAGCCGGCCGCGCCGTAGGCGGAGCCTAAGCTGGCGTTGCCCAGATAAAGCCCTATCAGGAATTTGCCCACCGTAAAGAGCACCGCCGTCAACCCGGCTCCGAAGAGCAGATCGCTCCATGGCGCCTTCGGAGGTTGGTCGGGGAGGTATCTAAAGATGGCCGCGAATATCAAGGTGGTCAAGACCAGCGTGACAGTGGAATTAATCACCAAGATCAACGCTTCTGTGCCCGGCCCCAGATAGCCCGATAAGCCTCGCCCCAACGCGTTGACGGCGGCGCCGAGAACCAACGACGTCAAGAGCAGGAAACCGGTTCCAAAGACCATCGTCAGTGAAAGAAGACGATCTCTGATTGTGTTCATCAAACCGGAGGCGGCTTTCGCCGGGACATCCCAGATTTCATTCATCGCTTGCTGCAGCTGGTTGAAAGCGCCGGTAGCCCCCAGCAGCAGTGACACAATACCGATCAGTGTGGCGATCACGCCACGAGCAGGTTGATAGGCTTCGGCGATCATAGTTTGTACCAGACTGGCACCGGTTTCACCCAGCAGTGAACGAAACTGGCTGACGATTTCGCCCTGCGCTGCTTCTTGGCCGAAAACGAAGCCGGCCACCGCAATCGCGATAATCAGCAAAGGAGCGATCGAAAAGGCCGAGTAATAGGCCAACGCGGCGCCGAGCCGCGGTGCCTTGTCCCGACTGAACTCCTCAAATGTTCTCTTAATAAGTGGTATCGGCTTTAATACTTGTTCACTCATCGGATGTCCTTTTGCCTTGACGTCAGCTGGTGGGATCGGGAGCTTGGTTTAGTGATGTACACATGATTAGTTTGTGGGCGGGTGGCCGGATTGCTTAACGTTAACCCAGTCCGCTCGCTGACAACGGGGGCATGGTGGAACGGTTTCATCCACGACAGCCTCGATCATATAGCCGCAAAAGCTGCAGCCCAACGGCGTTGGCTCATTAATCTGAGCCCCAACGGGGACCTGATCGGGAGCCTCGAGCTCCCAGGGCGGGGACAAGGGCAAGCCTGGATGCACATGATAATCCGGGAAGCGGTAATGGCTGGCCGATCCATCGGTTTCGATGTACAGGCGCTCAACTTGACCGAGATTGGTGTAGCCTTGCTCGCGCAGGATAGCGAACACTTCGGCCCTCGACAGCTCGGATTTTTCTCTTGCTTCGAGATCGAAGGTTCCATCGACGATCAGGCGGGCCGGGGAGCCTTTCAAGGCTATCTCGACATGGCGATGGTCGTTGGCCATAAGCACACCGAGACGCTGGAGCCCGGTGACCAGGGCGATCACGGCCATCCCGTGGAGCACCGGCACCTGTGGATAAAACATCGGATCGCCCACAGCGCTGCCCAAAGCCACGATCAAAATGACATCCACCGGGGTCAGTTGGCGTGTGCTGCGCTTTCCCAACAGTCGCAGTGAAATAAGTGCAAAACCATAAAGCAGGATGGTTCGCAAGCAGATCTCGAGGAAAAATAAAAGCGGCAGATCGCCAAAAAATATGCGCTGTAGGTCGAAGCTGTAATTGGACATGGCGCCTCCATCGGTGGCTTCTTTTTTCCGAAGTTAATAGCGATCGAGTGAATCTGTCTATATATCGGGTGCACAGCTTCCAGGGCGCATGAAGCACCGCCATCGCCGGCGGGTAGGACCTTCCTATATATCCACGATCTATGGCGCGAAGCGGTTGCTATTCCTATCCTCGAAACAACCTTAAGAGAATACGAACAGAGGAGATATCGACCATGAGTGGAAATAACGGGTCTTTCGGCAACTTTGTCAGCGGCATCCTGGTGGGAGGATTGGTCGGCGCGGCGGTTGCGATTCTGATGGCTCCCCAGTCCGGAGAGAAAACGATCGCGGAGCTAAAGAACAGGACGGACGAGATCCGATCCGAGTTGGAGCGCGCGGCCGAAAACTACAAGAAGCAAGCCGACAATCTGCTGGAGAGCGTCCAAACGGAGGTGGAGGACGTCAGCCAGCAGGCGGAGGAAGCTACCTCAAAGTAGCGGCTCGGCTGTTCCTGAACGGCTCCATTGGCAGATTGCTTGTGATTGATAGTTGATTAATTGGGGCCGGGGTAGCACAGGCAATGCGCGCCAAATCGGCGCGCATTCCTTCGACTTTACAACCTGAAAGAGAGTGCCTTCAGGGACGATCCTGGGTTTGCTGGGCTTCCAGCTTTAAGCAGTGAAGGCCAATCGGAAAGGCCGCGCCCCCTGCAAAAACGACCAATTGGGGTATTTGGGTAATCGAGCCCACCAGCATAAGGAAGACCAGAGTCGCCAGGCTGATGTAGGGAGACCATTGAGGAAATGAATCCATAATGCTGGCATTATATGAATCCACGCGTGCCTTGACTATGGCTCGGAAATCCTATCTGCAGATTTTGCAGAGTACAGACCTCGCCCGGGCGTCTATATATCTTGATGTACATCCCCATCCAGGATGTGTGTATATCGATTCAAAGGGGAACCGAACCTAGGATGGGAATGAAGACGGAGACGGATCAGGGTTTCGCAAGAGAGAAGCCTGAACGGAATCGTGTACTGCACGCCTTCCGTCGGGTCCCACTTGTAAACTCGCGATCCACAAAGATATGAAAAGGAGAGAACAAGATGATAGGTCTCATTGTTTGGCTCATAGTCGGAGGCATAATCGGCTGGCTCGCCAGCTTGGTGATGGGGACGGATCCCCAGCAGGGTGCGCTTCTGAACATCGTTGTCGGTGTCATTGGAGCGCTGCTCGGCGGCTTCCTGCTTGGCCCGCTCTTTGGCACGGGTACGATTAACACCGCCGATTTCAGCATGTCGGGCCTGCTTGTTTCATTCGTAGGCGCCGTCATTCTGCTGGCCTTGGTGAACTTCATTCGGCGAGCCGCGTAAACCAATCCTTTCGTAATTTTCCGTTCTGACGACCTCAGGACGGTGACTCGAGTGGCCGGCATCCTTGGCGATGAGGGTGCCGGCCATGCCTTTGACCCTGAGTGGACGGACGGCTTTAAGTGAACTTCCGATTGGATCAAGTGGTGGATTGGCGGGCGGTTTTTCTTGCGGGGACGATCAGCGCCCTCGTATTCCTGCTTGCCAATCTCATTCTTAACACGCTTTATCTGGGTAGTTTTTGGCTCACGTGGCGCATACTGGCCTCCGTAGCCCTGGGCGCGGACGTGATTCCTCCCTTGGAGGGTGGGCAGGGTAGGATCCTGCTGACCGCGCTGTTTGTTCACATTCCGCTTTCGGTGCTCTTCACCGCGTTGATCGCAATCGTCGTCCATGAATACGGAATCTGGGCTTCGGCGATCGCAGGCGGGCTATTGGGCGCAGCCATCTACCTGATTAACTTCTATGGTCTGGCGTTTCTGTTCCCCTGGCTCACCAGCCTGACCAGTTGGCTTATGTTGGCCTCGCACGTTGCCTTTGGATTCGTCGCGGGTGGGATCTATGAAATCCTGGAACGAGATATCTACCGGATGGAATCAGTGGATGCCTGATTGCATTGCTGATGAGTAGGATGGCTTTGAAAGACCAGGTTGGGAGTTGAGGCATGGGTTTTCGCAGAAGATCTCGGAGGGGTTCCTCGCGCGGTGCCAACTGGGTCCGGATCATTATTGGCCTGGCGGTGGCCGGCTTTGCCCTTATTTCTTACTTCGGATCCGCAGTTGAAAACCCTGTCACCGGTGAGGAGCAGTACATCAGCATTACCCAGGAGCAGGAAATCGCCCTGGGTCTTCAGGCGGCTCCCAGGATGGCGCAGCAGTTTGAGGGGTTGGACCCGGATGAAGCCGCCCAGGCGCGCATCGACGAAATCGGAAGTCGGTTGGTGAGCGAAAGCTTCGCCGCCGAAAGTGATTATCCCTTCGATTTCCATTTGTTGGCGGACGAGGACACATTAAACGCGTTGGCGCTGCCAGGCGGGCAGATCTTCATCACCCAGGGGCTGCTGGAACGATTGGAGACGGAAGGTCAATTGGCAGGGATCCTGGCACACGAGATTGGACATGTGATCGGGCGCCATGGCGCTGAGCATATGGCCAAACAGAGGCTGACCCAAGGGCTCACAGGCGCGCTGGTCTTGGCCACATACGACCCGGATGATCCCAGCAGTCAGCAGACAGCCCAGGTTGCAGCTCTTATCGGCTCTTTGGTTAACATGAAGTTCAGCCGTGAGGATGAGTTGGAATCCGATAACTGGGGTGTTGAGATCATGGCCGAGGCTGGTTATGATCCCCGGTCCCTGGTCGATGTGATGAGAATATTGGCCGAAGCGGGCGGCGATCAGCGGCCGCCCGAGTTCTTCAGCACCCACCCCAATCCCGAGAATCGAATCCGGGAAATACAAGAGGCCATCAATCAACTGTATCCGGAGGGGGTTCCCGAGGGTCTGCAGCCCTAGCGAGATGTTATGGATTAAAGAGATATCAAGGAGGATGAAAGATGACGACGAAGAGTAAACCACCTATGGAGAGGAGCGACGAGGCGAATCTCAATCAGCTCGAACTTGCCAGGTCGCAGGGGAAGGCTTATGTCAAAGCGCTGCGTCACATGGTGGAGTTGGTGGCCGACGGGGGCGAGGAGCAGCGGGCGGGCGATTACATCGTGGCTTACGCTATTGAGGGACCCGAAGGGATGTATCACCTGGAGGGTGATGGCCTGGTTTGGCGCGAGCCCGGGGATTCCAACTTGCACATCGAGATTTCCGTGCGGGATGGGTCAGATGACCGCTTTGTTTATGGGGCTACGGTCTATGTGACCGTGATTGACCAGGACGGTAAGAATGTGGGGCGCCACGAGCAGCCGCTGCTTTGGCACCCCTGGCTGCCACATTATGGCCGCAACTGGAAGCTCCCTGGGTCGGGGAGGTACGACTTGAAAGTTGAGATTGAACCGCCGAAGACCCCCCGCCATGATGAGAAAAACGGCAAACGTTACGCGGAACGGGTCGAGCTCACCTTTGAAGGCGTGTCGATCAAGGTGCACTAGCTGCCCCGGGCAGCCGCCGTGCCAACTTGGTGCATTGAAGAAACAGCCGCCCGCATCCGGGCGGCTGTTTTTCCGCTGTCCAAGCTTTCGCGGCGAACAGCACCTAATGGAATCGGTGAGCGCCGATCCGTCTCAGTTCAGAGCGGGCTTGAGCGAATCCTCATAGAAGCGGATGAAAGCCTCCTGGTTGGGACCCACCTGATGAAAATAAACTCGGTCGAAACCAGCTTGCTCGAACCGTTGGACGGCCTCGAGGAAAGGGCCCACCTCGGTGCCCAGGGTCAGGCTGTCCTCGACATCTTCCTTCGTCACCAGCTGAACCGCCTGCTCGAAGTGCGCCGGAGTCCTGAGCTCGTACTTCAGTTCTCCTGGGAGAGCGGCGTTGGGCCACCATTCATAGGCGGTTTCCAGCGCCTCTTCCTGGCTGTCCGCGAAGCAAACGGTGAGCTTGCCGATGGCTTGCGCCTCGCCCTGAGCAGCCCCCCGAAAGGCCTGCACAATCTCATGGTCGGGCGAGCCTGAGATGAGGCCCTCTCCTTTTTCACCGGCCAATTCGGCGCTCTGGCTGCCTCCGGCTGCCAGGTAAATGGGGGGAAGGGACTCGGGCAGCGAATAGATGCGCGCTTCTTCGACGTCGTAAAAATCGCCGTAGTAAGTGAGAGTTTCCCCCTGCCAGAGCTTCCGGATGATTTCGATTGCCTCCTCCAGCATGGGTTCGCGCAGATCATAGGGCGGCCAGCGATGTCCCAGAATATGTTCGTTCAGGTTCTCGCCGGAGCCCAGCCCGAGGAAAAAGCGGTCGGGCATAAGCATGGCGGCGGTAGCGGCTGCCTGAGCGATGATGGCAGGATGGATCCGTAC
>JBKHKF010000378.1:0-2920 GCA_046537745.1 Anaerolineales bacterium
GTGGGGTGCCGAGCAAATCACCATTCGTGTTCGCGTTTGGAGCCAACCGCCCAGCATGGTGGTGGCGAACAGTACGAACAACCCGGGACGTCTATTGCAATCTATCCATTAAAATCACATCGCTCAAAAGGAAGATCAGCTCGCTGGGCTCTGAGCTAACAGAGTCATCCCCCCAGCACCACCGGATAAAGTAGCTCCGCCACCAGCCAGCTGAAGGCAATGAAATTGAGGACAAACAGTCCACGCTGCTGCAGTGAGCCGCCAACGTTCGCCTCACTCCCACGGGCATCCCGGGCGGTGCCGATCCAGCGGCTCAGAACTACAGCTGCCAGCAGCGCTCCCGCCAACCACAGCGGAAACTCGCCGAACCAAAGGAAGCACAGCATGCAGATAGCAGCCAGGGCCACAAAGAACAGCATTGCCCGGTAGGTCCACTTCAACCCGATCCAGTCCGCGCTGTTGGCCAGACCGGCCCGCTGGTCGGCCTGGTAATCTCGGACCTGATTGTAAAGTTGGCCATAGGCGGAGAAGGCGGTGGCCCAGCTCACCAGCCACCAGCCCGCTCCCGGCGAACCGCCCTGCGCCAGAATTCCCGCCAGACACAGCAAACCACCCAGCATTGAGACGTGGCTGGCCACGTCCACGACGGGCCGCGCTTTGAGCCTGAATGGCGGCCGCGAATAGAAATCTCCCAGGGCCAGGATACCAACGCCGACGAGCAGCACCATTGGGCTGATGAAGGCGTACAGCATCAGGCTCAAGGCCGCCACCAAGAGGGCCGCCCAGCGAGCCGTGGAGCGCTCAATCGCACCGGCGGCGATGGGATTGCGCCAACGCGCCTGCGGATTCCGCAGATCGTCCTCGGCATCTTCGATATCGTTGATCATGAAGGCATAAACCACGGCCAAGACATTGGCTGTGGTCACAAAAGCCAGCTTGGCGCTGAGCGGAAGCTCCTGGCTGTAAGAGGCGGTCAGCGCGCCCAGCAACGTTAACGGCAGGACAAAGGGTAGATGCTCCGGCGCTCTGGTCAAACGCCACAGCGGGGACGCGTACCGTTGCCCGGTGGTACGGACGAAATCCAACATAGGCTCACTCCTCCCAGTGCAGGAGATAGTACTACGGGATGGGGGTTTATGCATGGGGAGTTAAAAGTTCAGAGTAAAGAGTAAAGAGTTAAGAGTTAAGAGTTTGGCGCTATGCGCATCGAGTCCGAAGCGATGAGGCCGATCCTTCAAGCTGTCAAGGCACAATCCAGGGGCTGAATCTGTCGAATCACACTCTGACCGTAATCCGGCATCTATCCCTGACAACTTGCGCAGCTCAGCCTTCGATCCTTCCGCCAGCTCAGGACGGTTTTTCGTGCGAGCGGGGGGGCGGGTTGGCCATCATCTTCATCAAAAGTGCCCGGCTGATGCCGGGCACTTTAACACGTCGCAGACACATCATGCTGCCGCGCTATGGCGTTGCTTGGCGGCAATCTTTCCGGCTTCGATTAACCGTCCACGCTCTGGAGAAAATGCTCGCCCTCGATGAAAATCCCGAGCCTGCCATCTTCCTGAACCTCACCGGTTGCCTGCCACTGCTGGCCAGCTTCGATCACCTCCAGCTGCTCGACGGCCTGTCGGGCGCAATCCCCGAAACATGGCGACACCAGCACCTTCACTTCACCGTAAGCCTCGCTTTGGATCACGATCTCCGCCGGGCCATCGTAGGCCATCGGCGACAGATCTACCGAGCGCACCTCGCCAACGACGGTGGCGTTCTGGCCGGCCTCCCCCAAGGGTTCAGCCCCGACGAGGCCGCAGCCCGCGATGGCAAACATCACGACGATCATTGTGGCTATACGCAGTTTCATGACCATGCTCTCCTCCCTGTTGCCAGATTGTCATTCCATACAAGAAAGACGTTGGGATGCCTGGATTTGTTCCAGGTTTGGGACGCCCTGGCCCGCCCCACAATTCCAAATGAGGTGGGAATTAATTTCCTGACTTTCCAATGTTCAATGATGTGGGGAAAAAATGCGATCGGTCGGCCGCTAACGGCCTGGCCGCTGCTCCACGTACTCTTTGGCGCGCTTCAAATCCCAGGAGGTGCGCTGGCGAACGAGGTGGATAGCCTCGATCTTCTTGCCGTGCGCCAGCAGCCTCTCCACCTCCTGCGCCAGCTCCGGTGAGGGATAACTCTGGTGGGTCTGCGCCCGCAGGTCCACATACTGCTCATTCGCCGAACCGGCTCCAGTGCCTCCACGGCTTCCTTGGCGCGCCTCAGATCCCAGCCTTTGGCCTCGCGCAGGCGCTTGATAGCTTCGATCTTGCGGCCCCGCCGAAGCTGATCCCTGATCTCGCTCTGAAGTCCAGCCGAAAGGTCGCTGATATCCATCCGGGGGCTCATCGGGGCGCTCGAACCACGCTGCCGACCGCCCCAATACGCAAGGCCGAGCAACAGCACAAGACCGATGGCGCCGAGGACAATGAGGATGAGAGGATCCACGGTGAACATGATGATCCAGTCTAACCCTTTGTTCGTGAGCTCAAAGCTTAATGGTTGGCAATCCAGAGCTGACTGTTTGTGGTGTGGTACAGGCAGAATAGCGACACACAAAATACCTATACCACCGCCCTATCACTAAGTTTCCCCCTCCTAACTCTTTACTCTGAACTCTTAACTTCCAGCTGCCCCCTCCCCAACTCCCAGCTCACGCAGGGCGCTGGCCATCGACTTCGGTTCGATATCCGAGCCCGAGGCGTTACGGGCAATCAAGTTGGCGAAATCCCCCGCGGCATAGACGCGGCCAAGCTCCGGCAGCTCGTCATATTGCTCACCGGCAAGGATGGCCTCAAGGCCCACCAACTCTTTATCCCCAAGCTCATCCGTCGCTTTGACGCTGGCCTCGGTCATATTGAGATCAAGCTCGCCC
>JBKHKF010000379.1:0-2912 GCA_046537745.1 Anaerolineales bacterium
AGGTGTGAGGACGGCGGTGCCATTAATAACCTTGTCACCTTCGCCTGTGTGGTCGGGCAGGGCCGAGCAATCGGGGGTTGGGATTGGGTCAATATATTCTTGGCCGGCATCGCCGACTGGGCTCGGCACCGAAGTAAATGATGAGCCGTATTCCCCCCAGCAACCCGCCGAATAGATGCCGGCCCTTGTCGGGTCGTCGATGACTACCTCACCACTTCCTCGTGATACGCCAGCACCTCCGTTGGCTCCGCAACTGCAATCAGCCAACGAGTTCGACAGGATGCTACCGCCGCCGCTGACGTTGGTTATCGGGCTGCCATCAAACTCAACCGATGGACAGGCGGAGGGGTTATTCCCGTAGACAGCGTAGCCCGGCAGTAGATCCTCATTAATGGATACATGCGCGACCGACTGCACCGTCTGTTCAAGCGGGCCAGCGTAAAAGATGTGGGCAAAGAAGCTGTTGACCTGGCTGGTGATGATCACCTGGACATAATTGGAGTTTCCGGCGTAAGGGTGGGGCGAGGCGGGCGGCCAATTGACTATCACATTTGAGCCCGGGGGATTGTGCTGGTAGCCGTTGTCTTCAGCCTTTAGTAGTGCAACCTGTTCAACTTGACCGGGTTCGTAGCCGGATAGGATCGCCAGGGCGGCCGACATGGCGGCTGTATCGCTGGCGGCTTGAGCCTGCCGACGCTCAGCGAAAATATTGCCGCCGTCGATCGCCAATGCGACAAAGCCAACCAGCGCCAAAATGCTGATGGCGACGATGACCAACACTTGGCCTCTGTCTGTGGCTCTATTTCGCATGGCATTCAACTCCCATCGTTTGAAGTCCAGTCTAGATTTATGGAGCGCATGGTGGAGCAAGGATGGTGTTTTCCACGGATGCCTCGAGCGGGATTTGATTGGAACCAATAATGGCGCCGAGGAATGGGACTGCGATAGGCATCTCGTACTGGACGGACACCTTGATCGCGTTTGCTTCCAGTGTTGAGGGGACAATACCGGCGCAGTGGTATGGCGGCACGGTTACATCAGTCGAGACCACGATCGATGTTGGATCGATAGTTTCTCCAATGGCCGTCCGAACCCTACTTTCAATTTCGGCATAATTAGTTGGATCGGTCGAGCCAAAGGATGCGCCCTCCTGGGCTGCGTCGCGCATGGCCAAGTGGATGAAGTACATACGGCCGAAGTCGGCTGCGCCAGCCAAGAGGATCATCAGGAAGGTCATGATCAAGGAAAACTCAACCAGGGATTGGCCATAATTGCCATTCCGAAGTGTTCTCTTCAGCCATTCCATATGTTTGTGCTCCTTCATCACTTCTTTAAGCCTGTGCGAGGTCCTTATTGCGCCCAGGCTCCAGAAAGCGTTCATGGTTTTGGGTCAATATCTGTTAGCAGTGTTCGACTAGTCTGGGAGGAAACAGAAACGGATCCAAGAGGAACCAACGGAACCATCGGCTGAAATTCCGCTGAAACCGTGACGATCACACGAGTACCGAGACCTACTTGATCGATCGGCGGTGGACAGCCCGATGGCGTAAGCAGTGAAGTTCCCGGACCGCTGTCGTATTCAATTTCAATGTCCGTGGGATCGACACCTACCAGCGGTTGACTGATGCGTAGGGCAGCCTGCCGGATCCTGTCACAATCCAGGAAGTGATCGCGGGTTCCAGGTCCCGAGTCGCCAGCGGTGGCCGCGAAACGGGCAGCCTCACGGCTGGCTGAATTAACCAGGGTATGAGTTGCCATGAGGCGGCTTATTTCGATGACTCCCGCGAAGAGAAGGAGCAGAATTGGCAGGATGAATACAAATTCAACCATCGATTGGCCACGGGATTTGGGCGAGCGATGGTTATGATTGGGATTTATTAAATGAATACCACTTTCCTCCGGCAAAGGTTAGCTGCTTCCTCCAACAGCTAGGACGCGCTGAAAACGACTTGGAGTGGCACGGGTGTTGCCTATGCCTCGATTGAAACAGATTCCAGGTTTGACGTTCGTAACAAAGGTGCTGCGCGCAAGAGGATGACCTCGGTGCTCGATTCGGCAGCTGGCTATCCCCCTTGGGATCCTCAAGCTTTGCGCGGCCGCGTATCAGCGACCATTGCCCTTTCGACGAGCATCAAAATCTATTTTCAGCTATCAATTTGGTTAACGGTTTGGCGGCTGAAGCGTTTCATAGGATCATCTAGGAAGAAAGTCCTATTTTGCGCAGGAGGATGGCGGCGGTGCCATTATCCTGGCCTGTGCTGGTGGCGGTTGTGCAGTCTCCGACGGGGGAGGCCATCAGCATCGTCAATACCAGCGTATGCCTGCTCAACCCAGAGGTGCGGCAGGTGGCGGAGCAGGACGGACGTCGTGCCTTTGAGCAGGATCTCTTCCTCGACCTGACCGTTATTGGCCGGCTGAGCGCCTTTGTCTGCCAAGGTACTTGGCACGACGTCCGCCAAGAGGACAGCTAACGTTTGGTCTTGGACTGATGGGCCCGCAAACAGCCTGGATAAATGGGGGGGCAGAACCTAAGTTCCGGATCCGTTTATGGCTGAGGCACTGCAATGCGGGCACTTATTCAAACAGCAACTTCACGATGTATGCAGACGGCCGCTGTTGGAAATTGGAGCGGCCGCCTTCCCCAGCCAGCTTGCGGGCGTCTTCTTATCGGGCGTGGCTATGCTCCGGGCAGTCTCTGACCATGAGTGGTCCAGCGCGCCCTCCATCCTGCTTTTTTTGTGGTTCTCCTCCGAAAAGTGTGGATGCCTAACATAAGTTATGGTCATGGAGAACGGCTCCTGGGGGATGCCTGCATGATCTTCAGCGCAAAGTAGTCCAGGTCGTGGAAACCGTAACAGCGTCGTTTGATCACTTTTATCTTGTTGTTGAGACCTTCCAGGCGGCCATTGTTG
>JBKHKF010000039.1:0-12674 GCA_046537745.1 Anaerolineales bacterium
GGTCATGCCCGGCAGGATTGAGGGCAGCGATCGGGCCAGCAGCGTTTTACCGGCGCCAGGCGGCCCCGCCAGCAGCACGTTGTGACCGCCCGCCGCCGCCACCTCCAGCGCCCGCTTGGCATGCTCCTGACCTTTGATCTCGCGAAAGTCGGTGCGCACCTGCGGAACAAGGCTTGAATAGGAGCCGCCCTCAAAGGGCTTCAGGGGCACCACGCCGGAGAGATGGTTGACAAGCTCGGTGAGCGAGCCGACGCCGATCACCTCCAGCTCGGGGATGAGCGCCGCCTCCAGCGCGTCCTCGCTGGGCAGTATGATCCGGTCGAACCCCTCCCGGCGTGCAAGTGCCGCCATGGGTAGCACACCGCGGATGTGCCGCAGCGAGCCGTCGAGCGACAGCTCGCCAACGATCACTGCCGACCCCAGCGAATCCGGCAGAACCTGGCCGGTGGCGATCAGGACGCCCAGCGCGATGGGCAAGTCATAGGCTGGACCCTCTTTTCGCAAGGAGGCTGGTGCCAGATTAACCGTGAGCTTCTGGCGCGGAAAAACAAGGCCGGCGTTCTTGATAGCCGACTGCACCCGTTCGCGGCTCTCTTGAACCGCGGTGTCAGGCAAACCAACAATCTTGAAGGAGGGAAGCCCGCGAGCGGTGTCCACCTCGACCTCGACGATCGCCCCCTCCAGGCCAATGACGGCCCCCGAGTGGACCTTGGCGAGCATGCCGCCAGTCTAGACCCGCCCGCCCCTCCCGTCAAGCGAGCCGCGGGGGATTCAGATTCTTCAAACACATACGGGTGCGCAGAAAAGAATACCGGGCCGCTCAAAGCGGCCCGGTGGAGGTGCTGAATCGGTGCAGATCCCAGCCAGGCGGGATCCTCCGCTTTCACCTCGACAGTGCCCGAGAGCTCCAGATCCGGGACCACAGCGCTGTAGCTGCCGAATTGATAGATCTTCACCCGTTTGATCGCTGTGCCGTACTCATCGGCCGTGGCCGTGAAGGGGCCATCGCCGTTGCTGTCGAGCCAGACCCAATCGCCCACTGTATCTCCGCCGCCATCGGCGGCCTGAGGCGGGTTTCCCCTCCACCCAAAGAGCAGGCCAGAGCTGCCAGGGCAATAACTGCTGTGAACAACAGCTTTCCCCTGAAACGAAATCATCCTTCTCCACAAATTTTCGCTACCGCTGCCAGCTTGTCGAGAGACAACCGCCCGGGCAACCGCGGATGAGACGATCTGCCAGCAGCTATGCAGTGCTATCATGGAAGCCATGTCCAGCCAACCAAAGTTTCCTGCAAACCGGTATTGGCTCATCGGCGGTCTCATGGCGCTCCTCCTCACTGCTGGCTGTCAGCTCTCTCCACCCATGCAGCCAACTCCGTCGACGAACTCTCCCACGGCGCAGGCGACGAGGAGCAGCCCCTTCCCAACAGAGAAACCAACGACGGTGGCTACTCAACAACCAACCGTCACTAAATCTAGCCCTCCGACCACCACCCCCAGAACGGCTCCCACCCCGCCGGAGGCTGCCGAGAAGGGCGAAACCTGGCAATCACCGTTGGATCAAATGACGCTGGTTTATGTGCCCGCGGGAAGCTTTCGCATGGGAACTCTTGCCAACTTTGTCGCCGCCCAGCCCGATGAACTCCCGCAGCGAAGCGTTGAGCTGCCTGCCTATTGGATTGACCAAACCGAGGTCACCTGGTCCATGTATGCACGCTGCGAGCGGGATGGAGAGTGCCGGCCAATCAGTGGATCCATGCCCTTATGGGCTGAGGATGATCACCCCGTGATCATGGTTCGCTGGCAGGACGCCGTCGATTACTGCCGCTGGGCCGGCCGCCGCCTGCCCACCGAAGCGGAATGGGAGAAAGCTTCCCGCGGCACCGACGGCCGACGCTACCCGTGGGAGTGGATCGGCGCGCCCGTCAGCCGGGGCGAGGTCAGGCTCAACTTCTGTGACGCCAGCTGTCCCTATGCCTTTCGGACTGAAACCATCGAGGATGGATACGCGCAGACCGCGCCGGTGGGCAGCTATCCTGCTGGCGCCAGCCCATATGGGGCATTGGATATGAGCGGAAATGTCTGGGAGTGGACGGCAGACTGGTATGCGGCCGACCGCTATCAGGATTCCGATGCCGATCTCAGCCAGGGTCCAGGCCAGGGCACCGTACGCGTCATTCGCGGCGGCTCATGGATCGAGACTGCCTGGGAGGGCGTGGTCTTCACCAGCCGCTCGGCTAACCGCCACTGGAGCGATCCCGACTACATCCGCCCCGATCTCGGATTTCGTTGCGCTCTGGGGATCGATTAAGCCTCGCCAAGTTCTCCTTCATCCCCACCATGAATCCGCCGGAATAAAACATAAGAGTATACGTTCGGGATCATGGCCATCATGATAATGGCTCCGAGCAAAACGACCACTTGCCAATCCGGCGGGAGCAGGGCCACCGCCATCATGACCATGCCGCCGCCCACAAAGATTTGACCCCCGAATCTATGGGTCCGCCGCCATACATCTTGGTTTGAAAGAGTCCAGGGATTGCGGATCCCCACAAACCAGTTTGATCTCACTCGCGGCATGTAATTGCCGATCAGAATGAACAGCAGACCAACGCCGATAAATACCAGATCTGTGTTAAGTCGGCCGCCCTCCACAAGAATGCTGTACAGTGTTACTCCCTGGAGAAAGACCATGAAAAGCACAAAGCCAATGCGCCAGAAGTGGTAGGTGTCGGCGAATTTCTCGTAGTTCTTCTTCCTTGGATCCAGCGAAGGGATGACCAGAAAGAGCAGGTACACACCCAGCGCCGTCAACGGCAAGAGGAAGGCGCCGATGAGTCGAGGCGCGTGATTATCCGGCTGGCCCGTCGGACCCCAATGGATAGGCACGGGATCAGGCAGGTGCGGCAGCGCCAACGCAGTCACAACCATCGAAATCATGATTGCCGCCAACGGAAGTATGTGATCTCGCCAGCCTTTATTCATCCAAACTTTCTCCTAGTAAACCTAAAAACTCCGCAACCAGATCATGAAGGACCGTTGTATTCAGCGAGTAAATCAGCTCTTGCCCTTGTCTATCAACGAGCACTAAATTTGCCTGGCGCAGCACTTTGAGATGATGGGAAATGGAAGGCCAGGAGATGTCGAACTCTGCGGCGATTTCGCCGGCGGGCATATCCCGCTCCCGCAGCAATCTCAGGATGCGACGCCGGGTCCGATCCGCGATCGCTTTATAGGCTTCATTCATAAGACGCGGGGTTACCCTCCTATCGACAACATGGGCAGAATTACATGCAGCACAATATCCGCAGTGAAGTGAGATGCGATGGCAGCCAACAGGCCATAGCGCGCGTACAGCCAGCCGAAAGCCACCCCCGGAATCCCGTTGAGCATCAGCGCCCTCAATACGACCAGCGCCGTCAGCGGTACGATGGTGGCGGTAGCCGGAAGATGGCCAGCCCCGAAAAGCAAAGCTGCGCCAATGTTGCCGACCACAATCGGCCAGCCGCCCGACTCCGCCGATCCGCTGACCTTGACAAGAAGCCAGACCAGGAACGTCATCACGCCGAGCCGCAGCAGGATCTCCTCGACGATGCCGCCGTACAGGGAGGCCAGCAATGCCGCCCATACCGCCGGCGAAGGCGCTGCCTCCACACCCAAGAGGGCTTCGGCGAAGACTGTTAGGTCCAGCATCACAATGACCAACGCCGCCACGGCCCCCAACGGGATCCCCCAGCGCAGCCCAGCATTTAGCTCGCGCCTGGCTCCCTCCCCGGAAGTCAGCAAGGCGCGCAGATTCCGCGGGCCAAGCCCAATTCCGTGACCGAGCCGCATGCCGATGAAAATAGCGATTGCCGCCAAAACGGTTGACTGCACCGCCGAGGCGATCCAGGCCGCCTCATAGCTGATCCCGAGTTCGGCAAAATCAATCCTGGTCAGTTGACTGGCATAGGGAAAAATGGCTGCGCTGCCGACGGCCGCCGCTGCCAGCAGGACAAGAAAAACCCCTGTATCCCACCAAGTTCTCTCAGTCCGGCCCGGCGTTTCCATTGAATTAAATTCCACCAAAATCTCGCTGCTGGCTAATATTTAGATACTTAGCTAATTATACAATTCATCGGCCTAAAAAGAAAGATCGAAGAGCGCTTGCAATGGGTGCTCTAAACTACTATCGGGACAATCTTGCGTAGGCCCGGCGGGCTGGATCCAGATTGATCAGGAACAGCGCGGTCATGATCAACGCGGAGGTCAGACACCAGGAGCAGGTGGCGCCGATGACAAATGGTTCAAGGAAAGTCAAATAAATAGAAAAGGCAAAGCCCAGGAAGGTCAGCCCGCTGAGGGTCAGATTGGCGACGGCCTCCGCCTCGCCATCCACGGCTGAGGCAACAAGCCAGGTCGCCCCAATTGCCAGATACCCGAAAACGCCAAGTAGCCCAACCGGCAGCACACCGAAGAGGGTGGCATAGCGGCTGGTGTTCACCGCGACGCAGTCGCCGATGGGACCACAAACAGCCTCGACCGCGTTCATTTCAATGGAAGCCAAATAAGCCGCCACGCCAATCCCGATCAGCAGCAGCGCGACCATCAAAGGCCGATACCATCCGGGGCGCTCGCGCTGCTGCAAGCCACCGCGCTGCCAACGATGCCCGGACCAAACCAGGGCACCGACCATGCCCAGCAGCACCGCAATGGAGATACCATTGCCGAGCGGATCTCGCGCTACCCTCTCGATCACGCTGCTGTTGGAGGTTTCCTCCGGTGCCGGTTCCGCGCCAGGCTCCTCAAGAGATCCCAATATTTCCTCAAGGCCAGGGATCGACGGCCAGGGGATACCGCCCTCCGACAAGCCCTGCTCGATAATGGGCGGAAACTGCTCGGGGATCTCCAGGGAGCCCACCAGCACCCGCTGGCCCACGACCAGCGTGGGCACGCCGAGTCGGTTCTCCGGAATCTGGAGCGCCTCCACGGCGCTCTGGTACAGCGACTGACCCAGCTCGGTCGAAACGTCCACATAGAGCACGCGCAGCTGATCACCGTACTGCTCTGCCAAGGGAGACATATCCTCGACGATCACCTTCTCGCAGTGAGGGCAAGTGGGCGAGTAAAAGAAAACAGCACGGACCACAGGGCTTTGGGCCGCCACCTGGATTGGAACGATGAACGCGATGATCAGAACCAGCGCTGCGAATGCAACTCGACGCATACTTCCCTCCTGTTTCAGCGGCACCTATTGTACTGCCCCCGAGTCGAAAATGCCCCTTCGTTCCCTCCCAATTGGCCCTGCAGGACAAATTCAGGAAAAATATCAGGCTTCTGACAGGACAAATGTTAGCCGCTACCATTAATCCTGACACGATGATCGGAGGTTCGGCACATGACGACCAACCCTACAGATGTGGTATTCATCTCGAGTCCCGAGCTCTGGCAGCGCGGCCACGGTCCCGAACACCCACTTAAGCCAGAGCGGCTCCAGCGGACCCATGAGCTGCTTCGGACATTCGGCATTTTTGAGTGGGGGAATTTGAGCACCCTTGAACCTCGTATGGTCCGACGGGAGGAATTGTCCCTCTTCCATACAGAGGATTACATCCAGGCGGTGGAAAGCCTTAGCCGCGGGGATTCGACAGTCGAACCACGAAGATACAACTTCGGCCCCGGGGATAATCCGGTGTTTGAGGGGATGTACCGATCAGAGGGGCTAAAGACTGGCAGTGCGCTGCAGGCGGCGGAAGCAGTTCTCTCAGAAACACACAGGATTGCCTTCAGCTACAGCGGCGGCCTGCATCATGCTGCGCCGGATCGCGCTTCAGGATTCTGTGTGTTCAACGACATTGCCGTAGCCATTAGCTGGCTGAAGCCGCAGGTTGACCGAATTTTCTATCTTGACGTGGATGTCCACCACGGAGATGGCGTCCAGGACGGCTTCTATGAAGACCCCTCCGTTTACACTTACTCTATTCACCAGGATCCTCGGACGCTGTTTCCCGGCACAGGTCATTTGCACGAGCAGGGTCGGGGCCGCGGTGAAGGATTCTGTGCGAATCTGCCGCTCCCGCCCGGCACGGACAGCACAGCCTATCTGGAAGCTTTTCGGAAGACAGCGCTGCCGTTGATCCGGCGATATGATCCAGATATCCTGGTGACACAGCTCGGTGTGGATACTCACTTTGAGGATCCGCTGGCTCAGCTCTCCTTAACAACGGAAGCTCATCAAGCACTCTATCGGGATATGAAGGATCTGGCTCTACCCTGGCTGGCCTTCGGCGGCGGAGGCTACAATCTGGATGTCGTCCCCAGAAGCTGGGCACTGGCGGTGGCTGCCATGGCTGACCGCGAGCTCCCCTCCGAGCTGCCCGAGGAATATCAGCAGAAATTCGGGGGGCAATGGCTGCATGATGGTGACAGGACAAAGCGCATTCCGCGGATGAGCGCCGGCACCGGTTCCCGCGTCCGCGATATCGTGGACCAGTTCTGCCGAGCCTTTGAACTCGATTAAAAAGGAAAAGCGCCCCATCATCCAGAGGCGCTTTTGCAGCCTGGCCCGACAGCAAGCCTGTGGCTAAGCCTCAGCCTTTCTGGTCGGGGGGTGATCGAAGATCGTGGAGCGGGAGTTCCAATCATGAGGATAATTCTTGGAGGCCCATTTCTGCACCAGCCGCGTGAACTCGGTCTCCGCCAGCTCTTCTTCACCGAGGAGCGGGTATAGTTCTTCCTTCACCACATTGTGAAACGGCCGGCCACCCCAATCACCAGCTTCAATCTTCGCTTCGAATTCTGAGAGGATCCTTTCGCGTTCCTCTTCGCTTATCCCCTCCTCTTGCTCCTTCTGCGCCTGATCCTTTTCTTCCTCAGGCGATGGATCGCTCTTGATCTTTGGCATTGCTACTATCCTTCTCCTTGTTTCCATACCACCTTGCTGTCTGGCAATCCTCGGCTGCTTATCGAAGCGCCTTCAATAACTCCGGAACCCAGCGGCTCAGCGGCTTAAAAGTAGCTTGAGCTGTTACCCGGGGTGCCAGGCCAATGGAGAGCAGCCGATTTTGGTTCAGCAGGACCATCAGGTATTGTCGCTTGGAACCAGCGATGTTGGCGAAGCGAAGGGATCCGCCCTCGACCTCGCGCAGCACCCGTTCCCCCATCGTCACCACCGCGGCAGTCATCGCCGACACGCGATCTTCTTCGACCACAGGCTGTTCCGGTACACAGGCCAGCACCAAGCCCTGATCATCCACCAGAGCCACCCATAGTGGATCAGGCAGGTCCGCGGCGAGATTGTTCAGCACACGTTCAAGTTCGGATTGACGGGTGGTTGCCATCATGCATTCCTTCTTGCGCTAAGGCTGCCCGGGAGCCTTCTATCCAAGGGTACCTTTCCCAACCTGCTTTGGCAAGATGGTGCTTCTTCCATCCGAAGGCCATGATAGCCCAACCCATGAACGAACCTATCCACCCCACCTCGGCCAAGCAACCGCGCACAGAGGCGAACCCCTTTCGGCCGCTGGACTGAGCGCCTCGCCCAACCTTCGAACGGCGCAGGGTGGCCCTTCTCCTTGAATCAAATTAGCGCAAGAGACACTCTGTGCTCAGCGCTCTGTGGTCTGCGCTCTGCGCCCAGCCGCTCTGTGCTCAGCGCTTGCTTATTTGCAAGCCCCCCATGATGCGCATACAATCCCGAGTATGAACAAAGCGCTGCACCGACGGCCCGGATTCCGCACGCTGGCGGGAGGCCTGCTCTGGCTCGGACTGATGGCCTTGCTGTATTGGCGGATCGACTTCCGCCCCGCCCCTCTGACATTGATGGCCAACGTCGGCCTATTCTTGCTGACGCTGATCGCCATCATCGCCTTGGTCTCCCAATTTGTGCTGCCGGTTCGGTCCTGGAAGGAAAGAGGCGCAGTCATCCAACGCCTGATGGACTATGCGCTGGGCGTGCGTGGCCCTGTCCTCTTTCTGCGCAACGGACAAGCCGTCGAGAGCAAGGGTGAGCGCTCCCGGCAGGGCGCGGGGGTTTTACTGGCCGATCAGACCAGCGCCGGGGTGCTCCGGACAGAAACCCGCTACACGCGAGCGGTTGGCCCCGGAGTTACATTTACCGAAGCCGGGGAACGCCTGGCGGAAGCGCTGGATCTGCGCCGGCAGGTCCGGACCCTGGAGGCCGTCCTGCCATCCGAAGACCATCATCAACAGCTTGGTCGATCGAGCTCCATCGCGCTCACAGAGGATGGCATTCCCATCTCGGCGGACCTCACGGTCACTTTTATGCTCGACCCCGGCCATAACTCGACCCCCCGGGAAGGGCAATTCCCGCATCTACCGCCGTATGAATTCAACCCGCGGGCGGCCGAACGAGCCGTCTACGGTCATGCTCATCGTGAAGAGCACGCCAGTGACTGGACGGAACTGCCGATCCTGGTCGCAGTCGACCTGTGGCGAGAACACGTGAAGCGATGGCGGCTCGAAGCGTTGCTTGCAAGCGGCGGCGCCCGGCCCACCCCACTTGAGCAGATTGAGACAGGCATCAAAAGCCAGCTTGTCGCTTCGGACGACCACCCCCGCTCCCGGGAGGCGGCCGAACAAATGCGGGAACAGCAGGTGCTGCGTCGGCGCGGCATCCGGGTGCTCGGCGTGGAGATCGCCAATCTCAAAGTCCCGGAGGCCATCCGGCGGGAGCATCTGCGCCGCTGGCGGGAGGAATGGAGCAGCGCCTTGGAGGAAGGCGTCCTCGAGGCACGAGGTCGGGGCCAGGCGGCTCAATGGACTGGCGAACAACAGGGGCAGCAGGAGCTCGCCGACGGCTTGATCACCCACCTGAACGAATTGCTGGCCAGCGGCCCCCGGCCGGGTCATCGGGACACCCTGATCGCGCTGATCTCGGCTGGCGAGGAACTGCTGCAATCGCCGGACCTGCTCGGCGACAGCGGCGCGTTGGCAGACCATTTACGGCGGCTTCGGGCGGAGGTGCAGCAGCTTGATACAGATTGCCGGGGGGAGTCCGAGTAGCCCATGCAGCAAGATCTGCTTTCCAGGCGTCGATCAACCCAGAACCCACTGGAGGATACCGCCGAATCCTTACTCAGCCGGGATCACCGCGGCGCTCGTCTGCGCCTGATCTTGCTTCTCTTGGGAATCGGAACCTATTGGCTGTTCGTCGCCTTCCTGGCCGATTTTCCCAGGGTTATTCCCGAAAGCTGGCTGCTCGATCTCGTCTTTCCTGTCAATATTGTGCTGGACCTTGTCACTTCGCTCTTTGCACCTCGCGTGCTGGTCCACATCGTGCCTATTTTGGCTGCGCTGTGGCTGGGGTTTCGACTGGCATCTCATTATCTTACCGACCTATTCGAACTGGAATCTCCCGCCATCGCCGAGCAGTACCTGCGGGGAGCAGTTTTTGGCCTGGGCTACGATGCCCTCCACGTGTCCCAGGCCGAGGTGGATCGGCTCAATCGCCACAGCCCGCTGCTGCGGATCGGCGGTCCCGGCTACCTTCAGGTTCACCTCGGCTATGCGGTCGTTATGGAGACCGCCCCCGGCAAGCCCAGGGTGTATGGCCCCGATCAGCGGCGCTTCATCCAGGGATTCGAGCGGCTGCGGGATGTCATCGATTTGCGCGATCAACTGCGCGAACTGGCTGAGGTGCAGGCCGTAACCGCCGATGGGATCGAAGTGCTGGCCCGGGACGTTCAGATGATGTTCCGGGTTTACGGCGGAGGCCACGAACGCAGCCTGGCTGCGCCATATCCCTACACGGAAGGCGCGATCCGGCGGCTGGTTTATGGCCGGCCCGTGACAGATTCTGGCATGACAAATTGGACCGAGGGTTTGGAGCAGCTGGCCATCTCTGAAATTCGCTCCTTCGTCGGAGGGTTGACGCTGGAATCATTTCTGGCCCTCCAGCCAGCCGCCGAAGCCTCGTCAGCCGACTCGGAACGGCAGAACCGCTCAAGCTTTCACATCCCCCGGCGAAAGCTCACCGAACGATTCCACACGCAGGAAGCCCGCCAGAGGCTGCGTGATCGGGGCTTGGAGCTGGATTGGGTCGGCGTTGGCACCTGGGAAATTGGCGGGGCAGAACAGGCATCCAGCATCAGCATCGGCAAGTCCATCGTCGGGGCCTGGCAGAATCTGCAGCGAAGCCGGCTGCTGCAATCCCCCAGCTATCTCGAGCGACAACGAGCCCGCGGTCACGCCGAGGGGATTCGACGCCCGTTGGAAGGCTGGATCGGCCTGTGGGAAAGCCGGGATTTCGACGGCCGCCACCGCTGCTGGGCTTTGCTCAAACATATCCGCGAACAGCTCGATCACATCACCGAACATCAATCGGAACCCACCCTGGGAACGAAGCAGGCTCTGGACCATCTGGATCATCTGACCCAAAGTCGGCGACTGGGTGGGCCCTGAAGATGCTCCACTTTCCCGAAGGTGACGGGCCTGTCCTCGTGATCGGTGCGGCCGGGGTCGATATCGTCGGCCGGGCGGCATCAAAACTCCAGCCCGGCACATCCAATCCAGGACGACTGCGAATTTCCCATGGTGGCGTCGCCCGCAACGTGGCGGAGAACCTGGCTCACCTTGGCACAGACACCATTCTACTGACGGCCGTCGGTGACGACCCGCTGGGCCGCCAAATCTTGGCCAGATCGGAACGCGAGGGGGTGGATGTCTCCCCCTCCATCATTGACAAAAAACGGCAAACAGGTGCCTACCTGGCCGTCTTGGATCTGCATGGCAACCTGCATCACGGCCTCGATGACATGGGGGTCATCGGGTCGATCACGCCTGAGGCGCTTCGTCGCCGCAGCAACCTGTTCCAACAGGCGTCGGTGCTGGTGCTGGACTGCAACCTGCCGCCCAGCAGCCTGGCGACGGCCTTCGATCTCGCTGCCAGGGCCAATTTGCCGGTGGCCGTCGACCCGACCTCCAGTTTGCTGGCGCCCCGATTGCAGCCGCATCTGGATGGCATCTGGCTCCTGTCGCCCAATGAGCGCGAGGCAGAAGTCCTGTGCCCGATGGAAATCCCCCATGAGGACGAAGCCAGTGCCATCGAGGCGGCCCGCCATCTCACCACCCATGGTATTGAGATGGTCATGATTACGCGCGCCGAATTCGGCGTCGGCTACGCGACCAGCGAAGGCAGCGGACATGTACCGGCCGTCAAAACCGAGATCACCGACCCGACCGGGGCTGGCGACGCACTGCTTGCCACCGTCATTTTCGCCTTGATGAACGAAATCCCGGTGGACGAATCCGTACGATTGGGCGTCACCGCCGCCTCGCTCACCCTGCGTTCACGCGACAGCGTGGTGCCAGATCTTTCCCTTGAAATGCTCTACGACCAGTTGATTTAACCGAGATGGCTCTGCAGTTGCCGCCAGAACTCATCACCTTCCATCCCTCCGTTGAGGAAGCCCTGAGCCAGGGCCGGCCCGTGGTGGCGCTGGAATCAACCGTCATCACCCATGGTTTGCCCCGGCCAACTAATCTCGAAACAGCGCGCGCGATGGAAGAAACGATCCGCGCAGCCGGCGCTGTGCCGGCCACGGTAGCCTTGCTGGAAGGCCGCCTTCATCTGGGCCTCGAGGAGGATGAGCTGGAGTGGCTTGCGCTGGAGGCTGAAGCGGTCAAGGTCAGCCGCCGGGATTTCGGACCTGCGCTGGCGCGCAAGCAAGCCGGCGGTACCACAGTCGCCGGCACAATGATCGCAGCCCATCATGCTGGTATCCGGGTCTTCGCCACCGGAGGGATCGGCGGGGTACACCGCGGTGATCTCGGCGATATTTCAACCGATTTGACCGAGCTAGCCCGCACCCCGGTCGCCGTGGTTTGTGCCGGCGCGAAATCCATCCTGGATTTGCCCAGGACGTTGGAACTCATCGAAACTCTTGGCGTGCCGGTGATCGGCTGGGGGACGGAAACCTTTCCGGCGTTTTTCAGTCGATCCAGCGGACTGCCGGTTTCCGCCAGCGCTGCCAACGGCGCTGAGATCGCCTCTTATTTGAAGGCCCAATGGCAACTTGGCCTGGAGATGGGTGCGCTGGTGACGGTACCAGTGCCTCGCGCCAGCGCGGTGGACCAGGAACTGATTTCCACCGCATTGGCCCAGGCGGAGTCGGAAGCTGACCAGCGTGGAATCCGTGGGCAGGCCCTCACACCCTTCCTGCTCTCTCGACTGGCGGATCTGACCGAAGGCGCCAGCCTGCGCGCCAACCTTGCGCTCTTAGAACAAAACGCGCGCCGCGCTGCCGAGTTGGCTCTCAATTTGCTCTCGAAATAGCCGCTCCGTTGCCAGCGGTCCTTCGGCTGTGTTAGAATCCCGACGACTTTGAAGAGACGGCTGGAGGACCAGGTATGGTAGAGGTTGAGATCGACAGCATCCGGGTGAGCTTGATGTCTCAACACCGGATTGTCATCCTCAAGGACACCATGTCCGAGCGCTTCCTCCCCATTTGGATCGGCCCCTACGAGGCCGAGGCCATCACCGTCAGCCTTCAAGAGATGGAAGTCGCCCGTCCACTGACCCACGACCTGCTTCGCAATGTTCTGCAAACCCTCGGCGCTGAGGTCCAGCGCGTCAACATCACCGAATTGCGTGACGACGTCTTTTACGCCCGTATCATCGTCGAGGTGGACGGCGAGACGCTTGAAATCGATTCAAGACCCTCCGATGCCTTAGCC
>JBKHKF010000380.1:0-2907 GCA_046537745.1 Anaerolineales bacterium
GGTGATCCCCAATGCGCCGGAGGTCAATCCCTTGTCGAGCACAAGCGTCCGCAGTCCGGCGCGGGCGGCGTAGATGGCGGCTGAGGAGCCAGCGGGTCCACCACCCAGGATGATCACATCAAAGTGCGTCTCGTGATGGAGTTCGTTCTGTTTTATGCTTACCTCTAAATTCATGTTTGGTTTCATACCTTCGGAAAATATATCCTTCTTTGGAAAAAATGCATTGAGCCAGCTACTTGATCCGGTAACTTGTCGTTAGGTCGGCTGTCTCCTTCATCATGGCGGAAGCGGAGCAGTATTTGTTGACCGATAGGTCGATCGCTTTTTCCACCATGCTCCCTTCCACACCCGTTCCCTGAATCACATACTCAAGGTGGATGTTCGTATAGACCCTGGGGTGCTCGCTGGCGCGCGTGCCGCGAACGTTCACCTCAAAGCCCTCGACCGGCTGCTTCATCTTCCGCAGGATGGAGATCACATCCATGGCGGTGCAGCCGGCCAATCCGGCGAGCAGCAGCTCCATTGGACGTGCCCCCGCTCCTTGTCCGCCGTGACCCTCGGAGGCGTCAAGTATGAAGGTCTGACCGGTCCCGGTCTCTCCTTCGAAGGTCATTTCCTGCTTAAGTCGGACGGTTGCGCGTTTCTCCTGACTCATCTATATAGAAACCCTCGCTTGCTATTTCAGCTTGTCTGCGCGCACTCGAGCCTAGTTTGCGCCGCCAGCCAGTACTTTTGGCAGCAGCATCGCCTCCGGCACCGCGCCTTCGACATGGTCGGATTCGTTGATGACGGTACGTGGGACCCCCATGACGCCGTATTTCTGCGATAGCGACGGGAACTCGGTCGCCTCCACCATATCGGCGGTCACCAAGGGGCTCTCGAGCGCCATTTGGTGCGCCAGCCGGACCGCCGCCGGGCAGTACGGGCAGGTGGGTGTGACGAAGACCTGCAGATGCACCGGTTCGGTCAGTTGATCCAACGCCGATCGACTCTCAGGGCTGAGCCCCGAATCGTCCTGGCTCACCATGAGGATATCCTCAATCAGCGAGCTGAATTCATAGCCGGAGGGGATGCCGAAATAGCGGATGCCGGCATCCTGCTGGCCCTTCGCCTGCAGGGCGATGGCTGGAACCTTGTCGATCCGGTATTCTTCGAAAATCCCATTGGCCGAAGCCTGGTGGTGGATTGCCAGCGCGATCCGCTCGCTCAATCCCGCCAGTTCCTCCAGGATCACCTGCGTGTCATCACAGTACATACAATTCTGCTCAGCCCTGAAGAAATGGACCTCGACCGCATCGGGCATTCCCTCGAACATCTCGACAAGCTGCTTCTGGTCTTGTTCGGAAATCAAACTCATGTCTGTACCTCCAGATTACCGGCGCAGAGACTGGCTGCGTCCTTTAGGCGTGTATGGGCAGGGTTTGACGCTATCAGAGCTTCTGATAGCAATCACCCCTTCACCAATTGAGATGCAGCGCGGTGCCAAAAGGTTACATTGAGTTTGGAGTTTCAGGTTGATCAGGATCCAGACAGCCTTCAGATTTCAAAGTTTGCCAAAGGCGATCCACCGCCTCCGGCGGAAGTATCGGCTGTTCCAGCCTTTGATATAGTTGCAGCGTTTTCTCCATGGTCTGTACCAGAACACGGCAGTCCTGGCAGCCAGCGAGGTGAGCTTTTAGCCGCTGCTGTCCTTCGAAGGGCAGTTCGTTATCGATAAATTCGGACAAGGAGTTTAGAAGACGTTGGCATTCAGGGCTGCTGGGATTGTGCATGATTCAGGCGTCCCCTTCCTGAATGAAGTAAGCCGCGAGGGTCTCACGCAGCTCAAGACGCGCCCGATGCAGCCTTACCTTGACGGCGCTCTCGCTTATACCGAGTGCCTCCGCTGCCTCGGCGGTAGAAAGCTCCTGCAGATCACGCAGCACGAAGGCTGCCCGTAAAGACGGTGATAGTTTCTCAACGGCTGCCTCCATGACCCGGCGCAGCTCCTGGTCAAGTGCCAGCCGTTCCGGTTCCTCGGGCCAGGCGTTCAGCTGTTGGGGCACAAGTGTCAGATCCGGCTCCGTGGAGGGATCCAAAGAGACGACGCCCTCGGGTTGGCTGCGGAGGCGCATCAGGCTGTTGTTGGTGGCGATGCGGTAAAGCCAGGTTCCAAGGCTTGAGCGGCCTTCGAAGTCCTCCACCGCGTTGCAGGCGTCGATGAAGGTCTCCTGCAGTACCTCTTCGGCCTCCATGGGTTCCTTCATCAGTCGCAGGGCGACCCCATAAATCTTGCTTGAGTAGCGATCGATCAGCTGCCGGCAGGCATCCTTATCGCCCTCCTGAAGGGAACGAACCAGCTGCACTTCATTCGTATTCATCTACCCTGACTTCGGTTCATGGGTAGTCGATAGCTCCCGGTTTGGAGGGGAAGGCGCCATTCGGTGCATACCAATCCGTAACGTTGATATTGTTGACACGTTCATTCGAGCCGACGTTTACCGTCAGCAAGCTGTGATCTGTGCAGCCCGAAGTCAGGCCACAGGGAACGGCGGCCGTATAGCCGCCGGCCAAACCGCCATCAGCGTATGCGACGACGTGGTAGCGGCCCACGGGGACCGTCATCCGATAGCTCGACTGGTTTACAGCTGTGCCGATCCACCACCATGAGCCATCATCCAGATTGAAGAAGACCACGGCCAGCCTTGGAATTTGTTCGCTGGGGTAGCTGAGGCTGCCGGAGATCACGCCGGGTATTCCGTCTTCTTCTCCTGCGTTCTCACTCGATGTGGGGGAAGCGGCCGCTTCGGAAGTGGGCGTGTTGGTAGGGGACTCCGTGGCTGCAGGCGCGGTCGATGCCGGCTGTGTGGCCATCGCCGGGCTTTCGGTGCTGGTCGGCGGGTTCTGCTGGCCGACGGAGGTCAGGGT
>JBKHKF010000381.1:0-2906 GCA_046537745.1 Anaerolineales bacterium
GAACCCAGGAATCCAGCGCCCCCTGTCAGCAGAACCCTTCGTTCGGGCCAATATTCGGCTGGTTCGAGATTATTCGCCATCGGTCTCCGTCCCTTTCGTGGGGAGTTCAAGCTCGAGCTCCCTGCCTGCGACCTTGATCACCGGCGCCTGGCCGTTGGAGTTCTCGACCAGATCGATGCCCTGCTCGAGGCAGGTCAACCGGCACACGTCCCCAATATCGCCTTTCCCCTCGACCCTGACACGCTGGTAGCCCTGGTCCTTCAGCTCCGAAATCAAGGCCTTGGCTTGATCCCGGGTGTCCCGGTAGAGCGCCATCGACTGCTCGACGTAGGCCACCGTCAGCTTGGCGCGCAGGGAGAGGCCTTCGGGCGTGATAATGTAGCGCAGCTTGCGCCGCTCCGCCCGTTTGACTTTGACATAGCCCTTGGCGATCAGCCGCTTGAGGTGCCAATTGACCGTGCCCACGGCCACACCGATGCGGGTGGCCAGGTCGGCCTGGGTCGTGTCGGGATTGCGCTCGATCTCCTCCAGCAGGTTGAGATCGCGTATAGTGCCAGTATGTTCTTCCACGTCACTCATTTCCAAAATTCAACTGTTGAATTATAACCCCGCTCCGGGGGAAATCAACCTGTTTACAGGCAGAAACGAGAGGCCTTAAGTCTGTCAATCGGGAATTGGCTCCATCAGCCACACGCTATGCTCATCGAACTCGGCTGTTGGCTCATAGTGCTCCAACAGCGGGATGGCTGCCCATCTGACAAAAGCGTCATTCTCCTCACCAAATTGGTGTGTTCTCCCTTGATATTGGATGGACAACGGATGCACAATGATCATCCGATATTTTTCATCTTGCAGATCTTGTTCAAAGCGCTCGAAATAGGCCGCGTTATCCCCCATCGCCTGATTCGTGAGATGTTTCAACTCGTAATCCATCACCAAGGGAACCTCGACCTGACCGAAGGTCAGCAGCTGGCGTTGATCGATAAAGAGGATCAGTCCATCCTCAGCTGCATCTTCAACCCGGGACCGGATCTCCCGCACAGCAGCCTCTGTTCTTTCTGTGGGAGGCAGTTTAAGCGGTGTGCCAGCTCGCAACGCCCACCAGGCAGGCATCAGTACCGCCAGAGTAAACAAAGCCTGGGTCCAGGGACGAAAGGCCTCAATATTTCCCTGGGTTCGCTCGCTGACCCGAAGGATGGTCTGAGCAGCGAGAACCAACATGGCCACCAGAAACATGTCCAGGTTGTGCAAATTACTCCCCCCTCCAATTTTTACGCTGGCCACCAATCCCGCCGCCAGAAAGCCCGTGAGAGAGCCACCGACCGCCAGCCATTGCAGCCAATCCCAGGACCAATATCGACGGGCGAAGACAAGCAGCAGGAGCAGTAGAGGAACAACGGCTATGGCCAGGTTGATCAAAATGCCCAGAGGATAAGTGGGATTGGGTAACAATCGATACCAGAGCAGCGGTTGTTCAAGCGAGACAGGCACCAAGGAACCCTCCGGTGCCATCACCACTCTGGTCAAGATTTGCGAAAGAACTCCACCGACAAAGCCCGCCAGTCCCAACCAGATCGACCGTTGGATCCGTGACCACAGTCTCTGGCTCGGATCCTCCTCGAGCAGCGCCCATACTGCGATCCACACAGCTGGTGCAAACAGCCAGGTCCAGCGGCTTATACCGACGTAAAAGCAAGCCAGCGCCGTTGCCAGCAAGGAAAGCCAAAGCCGGTCCCGCTGGTAGAGCGCAAAAAGCAATACAGCCCCCCACACCAAAGGCGCATAGATCGGGCCCTGTGCGATAAAGAGGAAGGACCACAGCGTTAGCGCTGCTAGCAGCAGCGGTCGCTTTCTGAGTTGCCCCTTTGCGAACAATGTAAGCCCAAGAAGCAGGTAAGGAAGCGTCCACATCAAGCCATCCCAGAACCTGACCAGTTCAATGGGTGTATGTGCCAACAGGAAGGGAATGCCCCATAAGCCGTGCCGCCCGGGGGTCAAATAACTCGGGTAGGAGAATTCGCCAACCACCTGGTAAAGATCACGGCCAAAATAGAGCGAGTAATCCCAGAGCCGGTTGCCCTCAGACCAACCCAGCTTGAATGGATAATTGGTTACGGTATTGAACTGCTTTGTAATTTCGAACGCGCCGGCAACCAGCAGCGCACCCCACAAGAAGGAGGATGACATCTTGCGGCTTGGGTCCACCCATCCGATACCGACAAGGATCACGGCTACAACGAAAACCAGCGACCGCACGGTTACCGATTCAATGTTGTAGCCCCAAGGTGAAAGCATGAGCATAGATGGCAGAAGGATCCCTGCCACGCTGAGGATCGGTCTGGCACTTCCAGGAACCCCTCCCAGCCGTTCATGAAAGCGACGCACATCATGTGATAACCGTTGAGGTTTCAGGAAATAGCGCAGGCCGATGAGACCCAAAATGGCCGCCATCAGGCTGTATAAGATCAAGCCAACAATCCAGCCGGCTGAAAATCGTCCGAGTACCTCTCCACTGTGATTGGCTGTCAGAATCATTTCAATCCCGCCCAGCGCCAGAAGCAAATAGCCGAGCAGGATCAGAATGCGCAGAACCAAGTGATCTTTTTGTCCTTGCATTAGTTTCGCATTCTACCCAACCACCATGCGCATATAAATATAGCCGGTGGAACAGTTCACCACGGATCAAGCTCTTTCGCGAGGATTAAGTTGACTGCCAGCCGACTGAAGAAGAGGCCCGATCATAAATGCGCCTGGCATAGTTGTGATCAAAAGCAGCCTGGGCAATCACAGATCGCTCTCCCGTTTGTGGTCAAGAGATCTGCTTCTCTTCTCCAGAACCGGTGTCAGCCAAATCGCCCCTGGCAATGTCCCTATCAGCCTCAGTATTCGGGTGATGAGCGCCAGGG
>JBKHKF010000382.1:0-2902 GCA_046537745.1 Anaerolineales bacterium
GGCTTCAATCTTTTCGCGCCAGCCTGGATCAGCCGAGCGTCCCATTGCCACCAGGCTGGACCGGAGATCCTCCTCGTTGCCCGATTCGTAGGAGGCATGGATCTTCTCCCTCAAATCAATATGGGATGAGTAGCCGAGAGATTCAAGCGCCTGCCTTTGAAGGTTGCGGCTCGAACTTTTCTCCAGCATCTGCAGGAGCGTGGCCTCGATGTGATCGCGCACATCCGCTGGGATTTTTTCCATTTCACTCAGATATATAAAGCGGCTTAGAGCTTCTGCCGCCCTGCGTCGAACCTCCAAATCGGGATCCTCGTTGGCCATACGCGCCAGGGTGATGGCTAAATCCTTGCCCTCAGCTTCCCAGAGGTTGTCGATGGCCTGCTTACGTACCACGGGATCCGGGTCTTCCAGCAGCACCCGGTTGATGCGCTCAAATAAAAGTTCGATGTTTTCACGGGCGAGTTCATATAAATGCTGACTGATCTCGCGCCGTCTTGGTGCGGGCGTTTCGAACCAGGCCTCCCGAAAGACCTTGAGATGAACCCGGGTTGGATCCGATAGCTCAGAAAGCCGAGAGGGATTTAGATCCCGGTCAGCATCCAGGATCGCTGTCAGCAAATCGTCAAAGTAATCAGCCATAGCTAACGGGGCAGTGAGATGGGGTTGATGAAGTCCTGGAAGTTAATGTAGACCATCAACAGAAGGAGGAAGGCGAAACCGATCAGATGGGCGATGCCTTCTTTTTCGGGGTCGATTCGGTGGCCGAGCACAAGCTCGATGGCAACAAACAGCAGCCGACCGCCATCCAATGCAGGAATGGGCAGCAAATTAGCCACGGCCAAACCGATGCTGATGACGCCGATAAGGTTGAGTGTCAGAAAGGGTCGCTCGGCGCTGCGATCCACTTCGCCGGCCCATGCCACCATGTCATAAATACCTTTGAAACCGGTGACTCGAGCCTCTTCGGGCGCGACATCTCCCCCGATCAAGCGCCCCGGCAAACGCAGAATCTCGGTGAATTGAATTCGCGTGGAATCCCAGCCCAGTGTCAACGCTTTTCCAATCGAGACAGGTCGGGTTGGGTTGCCAAGCAAGATGCCAATGGCTCCTTCGTTCGGTGGAGGATCCGGTCGCGGCACAAGCTCTAACTGCAGGGTCTCGCCATCCCGGGCGATAGTGAGCTCTGTCGGCTCTCCAAGATTCTCGCCGACGATTTCTTGAAGCGCTTGGAAGCCGTCAATTTGAACGTCTTCCACCTGCAGGATAATGTCGCCGGCTGCAAGGCCTGCTTCGGATGCAGGGGAGTTGGCAGCGATATCTGTGATCATGACCCGGCTTGGATCTGGTGCAGCGATCTTGTAGGCCATACTGAAAGCGAGGAAGCCAAGCAGAATGTTGGCTATCGGACCTGCCAAAAGGACGATCGCGCGGATGCGCTTGCTGGCGGCAGCGAGGCCGCCTTTCACCGATGGATCATTTTCGCCTCTAGGGCGGACAAAGCCGCCGAAAGGAAGCAGATTGAGCGTGAAGCGGGTGCCTCCTGCCTTGAAGAGGGTCAGCAGCCTGGGAGGAAAGCCCAGACCAAACTCATCGATTTTAACGCCGCCCCAGCGGGCTGCGAAGAAATGACCAAGCTCGTGGCCGATGATCAGGACCGAGAGTATTAGGATGAAGATCAAGAAATCTAGCACGTACAAAAACCTCCAGATTACCTGCAGAGGCTGTGATTATATCATTCAGGATCAGTCTGCTTCTGATAGAACCCTGGCCGGACCACCTGGCTCGGCGCGAAGAAGCCGACGGACGCCAGGAATTTTCAAAAGTGCTTCCTGCACGATTTCCGCACGATCTTCTGGGCAGAGGCAGTGGGGGTTTGGTCCGGCGTCGAGCGTGTAGAAGACCGGGATGCCCTGAGAGCGCAGCCTTCGAATACGCTGCATGACTTCCACAGTGGTTGGACGCCAATAATGCAGGGGTGGGTTGCTGGTCATCATCACTGCGTGCATCATGTCGCTGTCCAGCTCGGCGAAGCGGGCCAGCGTCGCAAAATCCTGGGATAGGATCGCCTGACGGGTGGCTGTTAATCGGCCTGCTGCGCTGCTAATGCGCGCTTCTTGTAGCGGGCTGGTATCGGCAAGCCGGTGTCCCTGGCTAGACCCAACTTCTTTCTCCTCCTCATCCACAACCGCCACCCAGTCCACCAGCGACCAGTGGTCAGCCGGCGCCAGCTGCTCCGCGTAGGACCCTTCATCGGTGGAGGCTTTATGCCATTCCACGAAGCCGCCAAAGATAGATCGGCTGGCTGAGCCGGATGCTCTCCGTGCGAGGCGGGAGAGTTCCTTCGGCGGGAGCTCCAATTCTGCGGCTGCACAGGCAGCCACTGTGAGTGCAGCGAAGCCGGAGGCAGAAGAGGCGATGCCAGTGCCTGCCGGGAAGCTATTCTCGCTTTGAACACGCGCTTTATAGGGAAACCCGGCCAGGCTGCGGATCAAATCAAGCTGCTGGCTAACACGGCGCAGCGACTCTTGAGCGGCTTGTGCTCCATCCAGGATGAAGCTGTCCTGGCTTAAGTCAGGATCGAACTCAACAGTGGTCCTCGTCTGCAGACCACCAAGCGTCATCGAAATGGAGCCGTTCGCAGGGAGCCGAAGATCGTGGTCCAGGTTTCCCCAGTACTTAATGAATGCAATATTGGGATGTGCAGCGGCTGAAGATTTCATATTATCCGTAGAGCTCTCGGAGCATTAGAAAATTCCCACAATCCGCGCCCTTTGATGGTTGCGCACATAAACGCTGGGCTTGTGGGGCTTCCGGTGGAAAGGCCCAGAAGCAGATTGGTATGTGCACACTCGGCTTGCTCAGCTGTGGGCAGAACCGGTCAGCCCGGCCCGAAGCTCTTGCT
>JBKHKF010000383.1:0-2899 GCA_046537745.1 Anaerolineales bacterium
GGAGGGACCCGCCTTCACACCCAGCCCCCCTGGGGAAGCCGCACGGGCGATTGAAAGAGCGGCTGGCTTTGACCTGCAACGCGCCGAGGTGGAGAGCGAGAAGTTTCATGAGATCTACCTGCCCGTGGGCATCTTGCCTCCAGATCAGTATATGTCGGTGCTCCTGCAAGCCACCGAAGGCTGCTCCTTCAATCAATGCACTTTCTGCCGCCTCTATGAAAACACACGTTTCCGGATAAAGAGCATTGAAGAATTTCGCCAGCACGCAGCGGCCGTCCGGGATTTCCTGGGACAAGGACTCAATCTGCACCGCACTGTTTTTCTTGGAGACGCCAACGCGCTGGTGGTACCTACCGACAGGCTCCTTGATTTCCTGAAATCAACCTCGGAGCTGTTCCCTGAACAGGCGCAAGGCGGCGTCCACGGCTTCCTTGACGGTTTCAGCGGTGAAAAGAAATCCATCCAGGCGTACCAGGCCTTAGCCGATCACGGCTTAAAACGCGTATACATCGGCCTGGAGAGCGGCCATGACCCTCTTCTAAAGTTTCTGAACAAACCCGGCAGCGCCAGCGACGCAGTGCTGGCCGTCCGCAAACTCAAACAGGTGGGCATCTCGGTCGGCGTGATCATCCTCTTGGGCGCGGGCGGACAGAATTTTGCAGAGGGCCACATTCGCGACACCGTTGAAGTGGTCTCCGCCATGGGTTTGAATTTGCAGGACCAGATATATTTCTCCGAGCTGATAGAGCCGCAGGGAGCTGGCTACGCGCAGGATGCCTTGAGCGCGGATCTTGGTGAGCTTCCATCGGAGGCACTTGAACGCCAGTGGCGAGAAATTCAAGCGGGCCTGCACTATTCGGAGGCGACCGGTACACCTCACATGGCTCGCTACGATATCCGCGAATTCATCTATTGAGCCGTTGAACAGCGACCCTATAATGCGGGCAAGATCAAAACCAAGGAGATTTTCATGCCGCCCCGCTCAGATTTAATCTTCTCTCTTGGCAAGGTAATGATCGCGGCCGCGTGGGCCGATCATGACCTGTCCGAGGAGGAGGTCAACAGCCTCAAGGATCTGCTCTTCCACCTCCCCGAACTCAACGCGAGTCAATGGGCCGAGCTGGATATTTATCTGCATTCGCCGGTGAGCGAGGCGGAGCGGGACCGCCTACTGGAGGAACTACAGCGGCAGATCCGAACCGATTCGGATAAGGAGCTTGCTCTGGAAGCCCTGGAATCAGTGGCGGAGGCAGACCAGGAATCCGGGCAAACCGAGCAACAGGTTTTTAATGAAATTCGGGAAGCCATCGAGACAGCGGATACCGGCGTAGTCGGGCTTCTCGGCGGCTTGATGACCGGCGCTATCCAACGCCGAGGCAGGGCCACCTCCGATTTTCCCAACCGTGAGGAGAAACTTGATGATTTCGTCCGCAATCGAATTTACTACAGCCTGGTGCAGCGTATGAAACGGGATCCAGGCGCTGTGTCATTGGACATACCCGAAGATCAGCTGCGAACACTAAGCCTGGCTGGAGGCCTGATGGCGCGGGTGGCCCATGTGGACGCCGAAGTGACCGAGAACGAGTTGCAAGCTATTGTCGAGGCGCTCACCACATACTGGCAGCTCGGGGAGGAGGCCGCCCTTTTTGTGGCTGGTGTGGCCACCTCCGAAATCGCCAACGATCTGGACCTGTACCGGCTCACCCGCGAGTTTTACGAAGCGACGGACCGGGATCAGCGTCTCCACTTCCTGGAGGTCCTGTTTCAAGTGGCCGCTGCTGACGGTCAAGCGACCCACGAGGAGATCGAGGAGATCCGTCGTATCACCCGTACGTTAAAGCTATCCCATCGCAATTTCATCAATGCCAAATTGACACTGCCGAAGGAACGGCGAAGCAGCTAGCGTTCTTGTCAGAATCTGGCTTCAGCCTCGTCGCCAGCGGTCCGGCTCACGCTGTATGCGTCACGGCTGCAAATAAGCCGAGCCATCTCCCATTTTTTGTGTTCCAATTTGATATGACTTGAATCCCATTGGATCATTCAGGTCCAAAGTCGGCAGTTTTTCACCTTGTGAGGGCATTGTTGGTTTCCGGGGATTCAAAGGCTAATGTACACTCTTAAAAAGAGCTTCCATGCAACTAGCAACGGAGGGAGTTTCGATGCCATGGGACCCGAATTTCTGGGCTGAAACGCTCAGCCAGATCACAAGCGACGTCGTCGCCTGGCTGCCCAACCTCGGGGTGGCCCTGCTCCTCGTCCTGGCCGGCTGGATCATTGCCCGGCTTGTTCAAGCCATTATGGCCGGCCTGCTGCGCCGTCTGGGTGTCGATCGGTTGGCCGAACGAGCCGGCGCCAACGAGCTGCTGAACAACATCGGCTTTGGCTATTCCACGGTCGATATGCTGGCGCGGCTTGTTTTTTGGTTGATCCTGCTGGTGTTCCTGCTGGCAGCCACGGAGAGCCTCGGGCTGTCCGGCGTGGTGGAAGCGCTGGCTGGCCTCATCGACTACCTGCCCAATGTGCTGGCCTCCGCGCTTATTCTGCTTTTCGGCGGGCTGTTGGCCCAGGTGCTGGGAGATGCTGTATCGGCTCTGACGGTCCAGTCGGGGCTGGCTGGCGGCGCGGCACTCGGCCGCGTGGTTCGCTACGCGGTCTTTGCCTTTGCCATCATCCTGGCGCTGCAACAGCTCGGCGTAGAGACCACCCTCCTGACCATCACTACGCTGGCACTGATCGGCGCGATTGCGCTCGCCCTGGCGGTCGCCTTCGGTCTCGGGAGCCAGCAGCTCGCCCGCAACATCATGGCCGGATTCCATGTGCGGGAGGAATTCATCATCAGCCAGCGGCTCACCATCGGCGAGGTGCAGGGCACACTGGCGCACATCGGCAACGCGAAATC
>JBKHKF010000384.1:0-2892 GCA_046537745.1 Anaerolineales bacterium
TTCTCACCAAACCGGCCTCTTGGAATTAACGATCGCCCTACCAGCTCACTGAAGCAGGAGCCCGCCAGGGACGCGGGATAACTGCCTGAGATCCAGCGAACAAGAGCTGCCTGCTTCGCCAGCGAGTTAAGTCATTGGCGCATCTCGTAGGAAACGGGTTGGGACAGGCAGCGGTGAATCCCCGGCCGCTCCAGGCCAACTTCGCAGGTCTTCGCAGCTCCAAGCCGTTGGACAATCTGGTTTTGCTGCATTCTTGACAGAGGCACCAACTGTCAGATATTATCTGACATATGACAGTCTTGCTCTGACATTTGTCGGGGTTAATCTGACAGAGGATGGTAAGGTCAAATGCCGTACTTGGAGCCTCTCCTTGGATCCACCAATGCCGAAAGAGTCCTGACTTACATATTGGCCAGAGATGAGGGATATACGCGTGAGATAGCACGATTCTACGATGCAGACCCCGATTCTATCCAAAAACAATTGTCGAGGCTGGAGGAGGCAGGCGTTCTGGTCAGCAGGCCGGCGGGAAGGACCATCCTATACCAGTTCAACCCAAGATATCCGTTCCTGAGTGAACTCCAGGCATTGTTGAAGAAGGCCCTGGAATTCTATCCGGAGGAAGAGCGCGAGCGCTTGTTCATGAACAGGCGGCGTCCAAGAAGAAAGGACAAACCACTGTGAAAGAGATCGCCGCTATGACCCTCGGTGAGCTCGCAGCGCTCATTGATAGCCACTTGAAGAAAAAGGGGATCGCAGTTGTCCTTTCAGGTGGAGCGGCAGTGGCCATCTACAGCAACAACAAGTACGTCTCAAAGGACATCGACTTCATTGCACGATTTTCCCTGGACAATTCCGCGGTTACGTCTGCCATGCAGGAACTCGGGTTTGAGAAAAAAGGGAAGTACTATGCACATCCGGACACAGAGATCCTGGTTGATTTCATCCCGGGACCACCAAGCGTCGGCGATCAGCCAATTGGGGAAATCGTGGAGTTAGAATTGGCAACAGGTTCGATAAGGATAATTTCGCCAACTGATTCGGTAAAGGATCGGCTGGCAGCCTTCTATCATTGGGGGGATCGTCAAGGGCTGAAGCAAGCGATCCACATAGCCAATCAGCACGAAGTCGACCTTGATGATGTCCATGATTGGTCGAAAGAGGAAGGACACGCCGAGAAATTCATTGAATTCTCGAGAAGACTGGCGGAGTAGTCCAGATTCTGTGCTGCCAGCCTTGCCAAGCCACCAGGGCTTCCACCCCCACCCAGCGCCCACTTCGTCGCGCATTGATTTGGTAAGCCACGCCCATGACGCCGACACCCACAACCACATCGAAGACAGCACCACCACATCCATTTTTCTCATCGTGATCGGCGTCATAATTCTCCAGCGTGCCTAATTATTTGCTGGAGCCGGCCCCCGCGAACCGCGCGAGGTAATGCCAGGTCTGCGGGCTGGTTCGTCGAACAATGAAGGAGTGTGGCAGACCGATGGATGAGATGGCCAGGAATCTATATCGTCATCGGCGAGGCCTGAAAGCCACGTGGAACAGGGGGCAGGACAGCCAAGACATCAGCCGCTGTTGCCATGTTCGAGCTTGATTACCCGGCTGTCATACCGCACATTGTAAATTTCCGCGGCTCAAGAAGCTTCTTCCGCTTTGGCCTCCACCGCCGCCTTCTCGCCCTCTTTTTCCTTGCCCTCGCCCTCGAGCCCCTCGCGGAAAGCCCGGATGCCGCTGCCCATCTCGCCGGCGACCTTGCCGATGCGGCCGACGCCAAACACCAACATCACGATGGCTAAGATGATGATCAATTCGGTGGGTCCTAAACCTGCTAACATAATGTTCCCTCTTCTCTTTCTCTCCCAGATACGTATCTGGTGTAAACGATTCCTTAGTCCTCTTGCACACGGGGGAAGCCCTTGGTGCGGTGAACCGACAGGTCCTTGGTCACCACCAGCGCCTCCACCCCCGCCAGCTTCTCCGCCAGCGCCAACCCGGCCTCCACGCCAAGCACCATCAGCGCCGTGCTCAAGGCGTCGGCGTCGGTGGCTGTCGGCGCCACCACGGTGGTGCTGGCCAGCTTCCTTGGCGAGACGCCCAGGCGCGGGTCGACGATGTGATGGGATGAGCGATCCTGGCTGAAGCTGTTCATATAGTCGCCCGAGGTAGCCACCGATTGCTCCACCAGGTCGAAGGCGGCCACGAACCCCTCCATCACCTCCTGCCGGGGATGATCCACCGCCACCCGCCAGCGCTGGCCGGCCCCGCCGGCGCGCAGATCGCCGCCGGCCTCCACCAGCACCTGCTGGTAGCCCAGTTCCCCCAGTTTGGCCACGGCGCCGTCCACGACGGTCCCTTTGGCGATGCCGTCCAGGGTGACCTGCATGCCGGCCTCATCGAACTGCACAGTGTCGCCGGCGATCTTCACCTTCCGGTAATCAACCAGGCCTTGAAGGGCCGCCGGCTCTTTGCCTTCGGCGTAGGCCTCCACCACCGGCTTGACGGTGATGTCGAAAGCCCCGCCGCTGACCTCACCATATTCCAGCGCCCGCGTCAGCACCGCCACCAGCTCGGCCGGCGCCTGGGCCAGCCGACCTTCGCGATTCAACCTGCCCAGCGGGCCGTCGGCGCGCCGATGGTCATAGAGCTGAACCAGCCGCGCCATCTCGGCCAAGGTGGCTTCCACGGCCGCCTCGCCGCCCTTCCGGCTCTCGGCCAGCACCGTCATGTTGATAATGGTGCCCATCAGCAGCCGGGTTTCCTGCACTTTGACGGCCTGGCCTCGTCGCAGCGCCCAGCCGCCGGCGGCGGCCCCCGCCACCACCGCGCCGGACACAGCGCTTATTTTCAGAAAATCTCGTCGTTCCACGGGTACTCTCCTGCTCA
>JBKHKF010000385.1:0-2872 GCA_046537745.1 Anaerolineales bacterium
GCTGAGATGCTGCGCCCATAAGCCATCCGAGTCGGGCCGAGGACGGCCAACGCGCCCGTCGCAAAATCAGGTGATCCATAGCGTGCCAATACCATCGAGCAATCGCGCAAATCCTCCCAGGGACCTTCGCCGCCGATGACCACCTGGACGCCGCTGGTATCCGGGCTGAGTGCTTCGGAGAGCACCTCTTCCAGGAAAGCTCGCTCTTCGAGAAACCGCAGGGCCTGTTTCAAGGCGTCGGAATCGGAGAATTCCGGCTGCATGATCACATTGGAAAGTCCGTCGCGGTGGATCATACCGGCCGCGGCTTTATCGGATCGAGCCATGGTCTCCGCCACCAGACTTGCCACGTCGCCGGCAAGGCCTTTCAGCCCTTTGCCCCTCTTGGCCACCGCATCAGCCTGAAGGCCGCTGCAAAGATGGGTGATTTCTCTGGCTGTGGCTGTGAGAACCGTCTGCTCCACTGGCTCGGCCAGCGTGAGCATTTGCTGTCGGACCTCGCCGCCCTCCCAAACCATCACCATCAACACCTGGTTGCCCATCGTTTCGATGAGTTCCACGTGTTTCAACGTGGCTTTATCGGGGTGGGGCGAGGTGACCAGCGAGGCGACCCTGGATTGGTTAGCCAGGATGGCCGCCGCCAGTCGAGGCCACTCTTCGACTTCGGTCCGCGCCTGATGGAACTGGTGCCGGATTTGTCGCTGTTCACGCTCGGGAAGCTGGGTGTCGCCAAGCAGCTTCTGCACGAAATAGCGGTAGCCGCTTTCGCTTGGCACCCGGCCCGCCGATGTGTGCGGCTGACGGAGCATACCATCCTCTGTCAGCTGGCTCATGTCGTTGCGCACCGTCGCCGAACTGACCCCGAGGTGGTACTGCTCAACCAACCGCTCGGAGCCGACCGGCTGGGCAGCATCCACATACTCGTGGATGATCAGTGCTAAGATGGTCTCCTGCCGTTCGGTTAAATTCTTATTCATAAGCTCTCTATGCAATTAGCACTCTCCTCGGGAGAGTGCTAACGAGACAGAATCCATAATACCATGGCCGCCGTGGGAGCGTCAAGCAGCCCGCCTCCTTGACACCAGCCTTATAGGCGGGCTACCATACCGACGTCCACTCGTGAAGGTAGGCTGGAGGATTTATCGATGGCAGCGTTAACAGAATTGACAGATGATTCCTTTGAATCGGAAGTAAAAGGATCTGATTTGCCCGTCCTGGTTGATTTCGGCGCGGAGTGGTGCCATCCGTGCAAGCAGCTGGATCCGATCGTGGAGAAACTGGCGGAGGAATGGGAAGGCAAAGTCAAGGTGTTTCACCTTGACATCGACGAGAACGCGGATTCAACCATGGAATACGGCGTGATGGGTGTTCCCACCTTGATCCTCTTCAAGGATGGTGAGCCACAAGAGCGAATGACCGGCTTTGTGCCGCGTGAGAAGATTATTGAGAAGTTATCACCGCACCTTTCGCTCTAGCAGGGTTTCAGCGGAGAGATTTCGCGGCTATACTCAAGATAACCTATACAGGCGTTGATGAGGATGAGTATCCCCTGGAAGCAGTTCAGAGAGCGGGATTTGGTGAGAAACCCGCCTGGGACCAAGGGTGAATGGGCCTCGGAGCCGCCGGGTGAACAGGAGCAGAAGGTAACCCGTGCCGGGTTGGTCGCCGTTATCCGGACCGCGCCAGGATTAACTGGCGCAGAGTGAGGCAGGCAGAGCACAACGACTCAGCCGCCTAAGCGGGGTGGCACCACGGGCAGACGCGCTCGTCCCCATCGGGGCGGGCGTTTTGATTCTTAATGATCAGACCAATGGGCGTTTCGCTCAGGAGGCAAACCATGGCAGAACGAAAACGAATTCTCACCGGTGATCGGCCCACCGGGAAAATGCACCTGGGGCACTACGTTGGCTCGCTGAAGAATCGGATCCGGCTTCAGGATGAATACGAATGCTTCTTCATCATCGCGGATCTACATACGTTGACGACCCGTCCCGATAAAGAGTCGATCGACCAAATTGGCGAGAACGTCCGTGATATGGTGCTTGATTACCTGGCTGTCGGCATCGACCCGGAACGCAGCGTGATTTTTCTGCAATCAGCGGTGCCTGAGACCTACGAGCTCAACTTACTCTTTGAGATGCTGGTGACAGTACCTCGGCTGGAACGGCTCCCGAGTTTGAAGGATATGGCCCGGGACGCAAATCTGGAAGCCTTTCCCTTCGGCTTGCTCGGTTATCCTGTGCTTCAAGCCGCGGACATCCTGCTTCCCCGGGCGAACCTCGTTCCCGTGGGCAAGGACAACGAATCTCACGTTGAGATCACCCGGGAAATCGCCCGGCGATTCAACAACATGTACGACGACGTCTTCCCGGTCCCGGAGGCTCTGATCGGCGAGGTGCCGACCTTGGTCGGGACCGACGGGCAGGGCAAAATGAGCAAGTCGGCGGGCAATGCCATCTTCCTGTCGGACGACCAGGAAACGGTGGAGCAGAAGGTCCGCGGGATGGTCACCGATCCCAAGCGGATCCGGGCGGATATCCCGGGCGAAGTGGAAGGAAACCCGGTCTTCATCTACCACGATGTCTTCAATCCCGACACAGAGGAGATCCGGGATTTGAAGGACCGCTACCGAAAAGGGAAGGTGGGCGATGTCGAGGTTAAGCAGAAGCTGGCGAAGGCACTGAACAACTTCCTGGACCCCATTCGGGAACGCCGGGCGGCCTACGCCTCCGATCCCGACAAGGTCGATGAGATCCTGATCACCGGGACCCGCCGCATGCAGCAGGAGGCCGAGAAGACGATGGCGCTGGTGCGCCAGGCGATGGGCCTGTATCGGCCCTCGGTTTAGTCCAAGCGCGATCGGGGGGCTGGT
>JBKHKF010000386.1:0-2862 GCA_046537745.1 Anaerolineales bacterium
AGGTAGATGTCAGCCGCTGATTGGACCACGCCGCATTCGCCGATGGCGGTTTTATCCACGGCATCCGAGCCCACTCCGGCTAATGATAGGGTGACGATCCCAAAGAGGACAGCCAGGATTGAAAGGGTGACCAGGAGCTCCACTAGGGTAAATCCATGGTCCTCCTGCAACAATTGACTTTCCACGATATTTATTCTTCTTTCAAATTTTGGTTTCATATTATCAAATCCCAAGGAAAACGCCCCGCCAGAACCGGGGCGTTCATATTCAAGTCTGTCCAAATTACGGATTAGGGCAGGCAGTAGTATCTGTTTGCACCAGGTTGTCGCCATCATCTTCCCATGTGTAGCTACCACGAGTGTCTCGCCGCAGATAATCAGTGAAGCCACCGCTGCCGGCTGAAATGGTAGCTTCGGATACACTGGCAGCTATGGTGTTCGATGCGTCTTCAGCCATATAAATGTCCATGGCCGATTGGACTATGGCGGCCTCAGCATCACAAACGGTGTCTTGAGCGTCGGTGTTCAGACCAGTCAAGGTGAGCGTTGCAATTCCGAACAGCACAGCCAGGATCGAAATCGTGACCAGCAGCTCAACCAGTGTGAAACCTTTTTCTTCTACCATGAGTCGCTTCAACATTTTCGTTGTCCTCCTTCTAGAACAATCCGGTTTAATTGCGACTTTCTATCTCGATCGAACTTATCAAGGTTGGACATGATTGCCTCGCTCGATCATTCTCAGTATGGCACAGAATCGCTATTTTTCACTTTACAGGGGGCTTACAGGATCTGAGGGTAATTCACACGGGTTTGGACCGGTTCACAGCGTTTCTATCCGGCTGCCAGGGCGCTGCGAAAGGCGTCTGCATCCTGGGCGTGTGCCAGTGCGGTCTCGATATCGATCCGGCCCGCCCGATACAATTCCTGGAGCGCCTGGTCCATGGTCTGCATGCCGTTCTGCCGGTTGGTCTGGATCACGCTCTCCATCTGGTGGGTCTTGCCTTCGCGGATCAAGTTGCGAATGGCCGCGTTGGCCAGCATCACCTCGACGGCAGGAAGCCGGCCTTGCCCGTCCAGCCGCGGCAGCAGCGCTTGCGAAAGCGCCGCTTCCAAAGACATGGAAATCTGCATGCGGATTTGGCCTTGCTGGTGATCCGGGAAGGTGTCCACAATGCGGTCCACGGTTTGTGGGCCGCTGTTGGTATGCAGGGTGGACATGACCAGATGGCCGGTTTCCGCCGCCGTAAGGCAGGCGGCCATGGTCTCCCGGTCGCGCATCTCGCCAACCAGGATCACATCGGGGTCCTGGCGAAGCGACTGCCGGGTGGCGGTGGCGAAATCATGGGTGTCACGACCGATCTCACGCTGCGTGATCATCGCCTTACGATCCTGGTAGATGTATTCGATGGGGTCCTCGATGGTTACGATGCGGACCGCCTTGTGACGGTTGATGTGATCGATCATGGCAGCCAGCGTGGTTGATTTGCCGCTGCCGGTGGGTCCGGTCAAAAGGATCAGCCCCTGACGCTTGAGCGCCAGATCCTTGCACACCGCGGGTAGCTCCAATTCATCCAGTGAGGGAACCTGCAGCGCGATTCTCCGCAAGGCTAGGCTGAGGCTCCCACGCTGCTGGCTGACGTTGATACGGTAGCGGCCTTGCCCGGGAATTTGGTAAGAGAAGTCAAGCTCCAGTGTCTGTTCAAAGGTTTCCCGTTGGGCCTCCGAGGTGAGTTGTTCAAAGGCAGTCCGCAGCATGATTTTATCGAGTGGTGGTGCCGATTCAATAGGGCGAAGCTCGCCGTACACTCGCAGCACCGGCGGCGCCCCTTCTTTCAAATGAAGATCGGAGGCCTGTGCCTCCGTCATCACACGCAGCAGCTTATGGATATCCATTTACAGGCTCCCGAGCCAAAAAGCGACGATGCGATCCCCGTACAGCAAGCCGACCGCGGCGGCTGCGGACAGGAACGGGCCGAAGGGCACCGGGTCGGACCGCCCTTTGATCTTGGTGACCAGCAGAAAGCCGCCAGCGATGCCGCCCAGGATGAAGGCGAGGAGCATGATGGGAACGATCGCTGGAAACCCGACGATCAAACCAATGAAGGCAGAAAGCTTAACATCTCCCATACCCATTCCGCGGGGCAGGATGATTGCGATAAGGAACAGTGTTCCAAAGGCGGCGGCGCCTCCCAACCAAAGTTCACCCAATCGCGCCGCCGGCGTGAGCGGGCTGGCCAGGGCCGCGATCACAAGCGCTGGAAAGACGATCTGGTTTGGGATCCGCTGATGCTCGAGATCAATGAGCGAAAGCACCATCAATAGACTCAAATAAAGCAGAAGCAGGAAGGTGTAGGGCCGCAGGCCAAAGCGGAGACCAGCCAGCGCGAATACTGCTGCCGTGAGCAGCTCCACCAGCGGAACCCGAAGCGGTATCCCTTCGCCGCATGTTCGGCAGCGCCCCCGTAGCAGGATCCAGCTCAACACCGGGATCAGCTCCCAGGGTGCCAGGCGTCGTCCGCAGTGGGGGCAGTGCGATGGTGGGTGAATGACGGATTGGCCTTCGGGCATGCGATCTGCCCAGACGTTGAGAAAGCTCCCGACAAAGGCACCCAGGATCGCCAGGCCTGGAACGAAGGCTTGGTTCATAGCTCCTTCAGTGCCAGTCCGAGATTGACAGCGTATTGTGGCATGGGGAAGTCCGAACCGTATCGGAGCGGTGGATCTGGAAGCCGCACCGGATAGGGGGTCAAGCGCTGAAGCCGCTCCACCATGGACCCCTCGTTGAAATACGATCCGCTGGCCAAAACAGGTGTCGAATCCGGCAGCGGTTGGTCCTTGTGGCTTTCGTTGTAGAACTTAGTGG
>JBKHKF010000387.1:0-2858 GCA_046537745.1 Anaerolineales bacterium
GCTGGATCCAGCCCGGGTGAAGGAGATGGTCGAGCGTCTGTCCGGCATTGGCCGCCACGCCGGGGGTCGAATCGAATTGGCTCCGGGTACGGAAGAAGTGCTGCAGCTGGCCATTGAAGAGGCCCGCCGCATGGGCCATCACTATATTGGAACCGAGCACCTGCTGCTGGCTTTGGTCCGGCAGAATGAAGGAGTCGGCGTGGACGTGCTGCGCAGGCTGGGTGTGACGCCCGAGCAAATTCGCCGGCAGACCCGCCGCATCCTGCAAGAAAGCCCGACCCGTCGAGCTGCACATACAAGCAAGCGCTCCCGCTCCGAGAAATCCGAGGCCAAGACGCCACTACTGGATCAACTGGCCACGGATCTGACGGATATGGCAGCCGAAGGTAAGCTGGACCCCGTTGTCGGTCGTGAAATGGAAATCGAGCGGGTAATCCAGATTCTGGCCCGAAGAACCAAGAACAACCCGGCGCTGATCGGCGAGCCGGGCGTGGGCAAAACCGCCATCGTTGAGGGGCTGGCACAGCGCATCATCGCGGGGGAGACCCCTGATCCGCTGCTCGACAAGCGGGTGATCCAGCTGGACGTCGGCTCTCTGGTGGCCGGGACGATGTATCGTGGCCAGTTTGAGGAGCGGCTGAAGCGGGTTATTGAAGAGTTGAAGAATACAACGGCAATCCTTTTCATCGACGAGGTGCATATGCTCGTCGGGGCAGGATCAGCCGGGTCCTCGGTGGACGCAGCCAATATTCTGAAGCCCGCCCTCTCCCGCGGCGAACTCCAGGTAATCGGCGCCACCACGATGGATGAATACCGAAAGCACATTGAAAGCGATGCCGCGCTGGAACGTCGCTTTCAGCCGGTGTTGGTGGAAGAGCCATCGATCCAGGAGACAGTGCATATCCTGCGCGGCGTCAAGCGGCCCTACGAGGAGCATCACAACCTGTCCATCACCGAAGAGGCAATCGAAGCGGCCGCCAACCTGTCGGCCCGCTATGTCACGGAACGTTTTCTTCCCGATAAGGCCATCGACTTGATCGATGAATCCGCCTCCCGGGTGCGGATGTACAAGAGCCCAGAGGCTCAAGATATGCGCAACATGATCAGTAAACTGCGCAAGGCTCGTGAGGAGCATGCCGAAGCATTGGACGAAGCTCGCTACGATGACGCGCAGGAAATCATGGAGCGTCAGGAAGAACTCGAGGAGCAGCTGGAGCAGCTTCGTGGCGGCTGGTCCGATCAGGAGAAGCGGACAGAGCTCACCGCCGAGGACATCGCGGAAGTGGTGGCCATGTGGACCGGTGTGCCTGTGATGCAGTTGGCTCAAGAGGAATCAGAGCGGCTGCTCGATATGGAGGATGCGCTGCACGAGCGAATCGTCGGCCAGGATGAGGCCATTGAGGCCATCTCCAAGGCCGTCCGGAGATCTCGAGCCGGGCTGAAGGATCCTCGCCGACCAATTGGCTCCTTTATCTTCTTGGGGCCCACCGGAGTTGGCAAGACGGAGCTCACCAAGGCTTTGGCTGAATTCCTGTTTGGGTCCGAGGAGGCGCTGGTTCAGATCGACATGTCCGAGTTCATGGAGCGGCACAATGTCAGCCGCCTGGTAGGCGCCCCTCCCGGCTATGTTGGCTATGAGGACGCCGGCCAGCTGACCGAGGCCATTCGGCGCCGACCTTACTCGATCGTCGTCTTTGACGAGGTTGAGAAGGCCCATCCGGAGGCGCATAACATGCTCCTCCAAATGATGGAAGAGGGACAGCTGACCGACGCACGCGGTCGCAAAGTGGATTTCCGCAATTCGATTGTGGTTATGACTTCGAACATCGGCGCAGAGCTGATTCAACGCCAATCCAGCATCGGCTTCGACTTGAAGCAAGGGGAAAAGGAACGAGAGTCCGAAGCCGAGTATCAGGAGATGCGACGCAAGCTGATGAACGCGCTGCGCAAGGTTTTCCGGCCTGAGTTCATCAACCGTGTGGATGGCATCATCGTCTTCCACTCCCTGGCCAAGGATGAAATCGTGTCCATCGTCGACCTCGAGGTGGACAAAGTTTCCGATCGCTTGGTGGATCGCGACATCAAGATCCGGCTGACCGAAGCGGCCAAGCAGCACATGGCCGACGAGGGATACGATCCGGAGATGGGCGCACATCCGCTCAAGCGGGTGATCCAGCGTGAGATCGAGGACCGCCTGTCGGACGCATTGCTGGCATCGCGCTTCGAAGAGGGCGACCAGATCCTGGTTGATTTTGAGGATGGCGAGCTTGTGCTAGCCAAGGATACCGAAGCCGAGCAATCCAATGAAGACGAGGAAGAGCAAGAAGCGCTGCCGGCTGGCTAAGGATCCCTACATATAAATATCAACCCGGCGCGGCTTGCGCCGGGTTCTTTTTTTCACAGGGGCGTGCGCGCTCTATAATCGGTCCGGAAGGAGGCAACGTGGCTAAAGCTCGCAGCATTTATGTATGCCAGGAATGCGGCAGAACGTCGCCGCGACCGATGGGGCGTTGCCCGGATTGCGGTCAATGGAGCAGCATGGTGGAGGAGATCGAGGAGCGCGGTCGCTCAAAGCCAAGGACGAAGTCTTCGGACGGGAGCAAATCCCCCCAGAAGCTCTCCGAGGTTCAAGGTGACCCCGATGCCCGCTGGCCGCTTCCTATCGATGAGTTCGCGCGTGTGTTGGGTGGTGGCGTCGTGCCCGGTTCCGTGGTGCTGATCGGGGGAGATCCGGGAATCGGCAAGTCGACTTTGCTCCTTCAAACCGCGCTGACGATGGCGGTATCCAGCAAAGTGCTCTATGTCTCGGGGGAGGAGTCCGAAGCCCAGATCAAGGCGCGAGCGCTGCGTCTTTGGGA
>JBKHKF010000040.1:0-12422 GCA_046537745.1 Anaerolineales bacterium
CCACAGTGAAGCGATGTTCCCATTGGGCAGGACGCAGGGGGAGTTGTCGTTGCCGAACTCACCCGTAATGAGCTCCGGTGAATTTGTCCCCGGTGGGAGCCGCCATATTTGTTCGCCGTCCCAATCGGCTTCGAAGACCACCGACCCATCAGGACCATAGTCCGGATGGTGGAGTGCGCCCTGGTTGGGGAATCCGGCTGGGCTGTCCGCCGGCGTAATCAGCGCTCGAAAGTCGGTGCCGTCGGTCCGGACCTGGCATATCGCGGTGCCTTCAGCCCCATAGGGTTCATCCCCACAGTCGAAAACCACAAGTTCACCGTCAGGGTAAATGGCTGGCTGATGGTTCCAGGTATAGGCTGAACTGTCCGTGAGCAGGGTCGGATCAGTCCAGCCGTCCCCATCCCGCTGGATGCTCCAAAGATCTAACTCGTGAGGGCCTCCACCGCCGGCGTAGACAATAACCTGTGCTCCAGACCCGACCGCCGCCAATCCTTCCCAGTCGATCGGCTCACCTTGCGCCCGCAGCACCTCAAAGGAATTGAGATCGGCCGGCAGGAGCACCAGACAGCTGCCCAGGTCGAGGCATGCCTGGTCGAAACGATCCGTCTCGACCAACAGCCATTCCCCATCGGGTGAAATGTTCACGAGTTCATCGAAGGAACCCGACGAAAGCTCGTCCAACTGTGCGCTCACGTCCTGAGGCTCGGCCCCCTGCTGCGCTGGAATGCGGAAGACGCGGTCGTCGGAGGTAAACGTTATCGTGCCGCCGGCCCCAACCGGCTGGGCGGTTGGCGAGGAGGCTGGCTCCGAAGCGCTGGCGCCCAACTCGAAGGCTCCGATATCTGGCGCTTGGCCCAGCGGGCGCTCGTTGCCCTCAAGATCGACAATCACATCGGGGAGGGACAGTCCGGCATCGACCGCCGGTCCGTCGGGATTGAGATGGAAATCCCTGGCGACCGCATCCAGGAAGACCTCTCCCGGGGTCGCCAACCGCGAATTCTGGCCGAAGCCCTGCCCTTGCCACTCCTCCAGGGAAATGACGCTCTGGTCATCATCCGCGCTGAAGCGATCCATCACCAGATTGTGGCTGCTTTCAAAGCCGACGATCCCGGAGCGAGGCAATAAAATGCTGCCACGCCACTCGTGCTGTGTAAGCAAAATGTTGTTGAAAATCTGATTGTGTGTGCAATCCGTATCGGACAGGTTGAGAGCCCAGCGGCCGTCGGTCGGCATCAGGACCGTGTTGTGCAGCACCCGGTTCCGCTGCGAGCAGACGGCACCGTTCTCCTGGAAAAGGGAGATGCCTCCGCTGTGATTGTCATAAAGGAGATTGTTGCTGATGGTGCTGTCGGTAACGCTGTCCATGTTGATCCCGGAGCAGCCCTCGGCGCCGTTGTCGTGGATGATGTTGGCCTGGACCAGGCCGTCGGAAATGATTCCATCGCCGCCCTGGCTGGCATCCCCATTCATGTGCAGCCCACAGAACAAATTGCCGTGGAGCTCATTGTCCACAACCCGGTAGCGATCGCCGCTGTTACTTAAGTAAATCCCATGCTCCCCGTTGTCAAAGCTCTCATTACTTTCGATGACAATATCATCGACAAACGCGGTGAAGATCCCGCTGCGGCCGCTCTCTATGCCGTTGTTGTGGACACGATTGTTCGAGAGGACGAAGTGGTGGGCATGCGCTTCTTCATAACCACGTAGATCAATTCCCCAACTGGGTGCGCCCGTCACCTCCAGGCCTTCGATGCGCCAGTACGCCACCGGACCATCATCTTCCCACGTCTCGATCTCGATGATGCTGTCGTGTTCGTTCTCCGATCCCGGCCGGTCGATCACCACCGTCCCCGCCTCGGCAGCTTTAATCGTGTTCCAGGCCTCCGACGAGCCGGAGCGCTCGATGCGCATTCCTGCGTAGCTTCCAGGGTGGACCAGAATGGTCCCCCCTTGCGGAACAGTGTCGACCGCATGCTGCAGGCTGGCCCAAGGCGCCGACGCGCTGCCGTCATTGCTGTCGTCGCCCTCGGATGCTACGTGAAATTCCGGCCCGTCCGCGGATCCCGATTCTGGGAAAGCCGTTGGCGGGCCGGTTGGCTGAGTTGGCGCTGGTTCAACTGAGAGGTTACAGGCTAATGAGAGGGCAATGAGGGCGGTCGCGGCCAAAATACCATGTTGCCGGAGGATCTTCATCGAAAAATCCCTTCGATTTCTTGACCTGTGGGCACCAGCTGAAGGTTGATGGTGTTGGGGTAAATCGAAGTGGACGATGGCTTGGTCGACGATAGGGGTTTGGCTTGAGGTGCCTTGGTGAGCGGTCTTTATCCTGGGCCAAACCTACACATGATGCGGCCGCCGCGCAAGTCGTTACTCCGATTTCCAGGAAGACCGTTCGTCCGAGCGCAGGCGCCGTGCTGGACGCCGCTTATGACTGCTGTCCTGGACTGTGGAATAGGCAAGCTGGTGAACGCCTTCGGACAACGGCGGCACACCGAGAGATGGTGGGAGCGGCAGGTGGAACCAAGATAATTCTTAATTCGCACCGTCATCCACTTATGGTGCGAACATATGCTAATGACTCCCCAGCCAACGTCGGCAGAGGTCCAGGTATGAGCGAACTGCTGCTGCCCGAAAGAATGCCCATGCGGGATTTGTCTCGCTTGGGCAAAAGGCGGGGAAGTGATGAGAGGATTCTTGCCCAAGCCATTAGGCGGCGAAATGAATGGTAATCAATCCAATTAAAAGCCTTTAACTCCTGCTTTCTGCCATCCTGGATTAGAAACCACAGCCCCTTGACTCATCGAAAGCTGACGGTATAAGGATCCCTTCGACTTTGTTCAGACGGTCGAATCATGACTCTGCTACCTGAAGGGAAGGAAGAACGCGCGCCAGGGCGCTTTCATCTATTCACTCGCCTATCCTTGCTGAATTCCCTGGAAGGCTCTACACTGACGGCGGGAATGGCTGGAGGGAGAAGGAGCTGAGCGAAGCTAGCCGCTCGCGCCGCAGTGTTCGCGATCATGGCAAGTTCATTTAGTGCGACCCTGGTTCCAGCGGATTCCTAAATCCAGGTCCTGTCACAATCCTGCATCGCTCTCCGTTATAGCTGTACAGGACAGTCCTAGGTGGGGGCTCGACACGTTCTCGGAAGGAGGGAGGGGGATGCAGGGATTCGGGGGAAGGATTCGCGGCTGGGCTGTCATATTGGCGCTGGCGGCTCTGGGTGGAACCAGGTTGCCCGCACAAGCGCAGGGCAGCGAGCCGCATACGCCCACGCCAACCCAGGCGATCATTATCGTCCTGCCCAGCCCGACAGCTACCACCGGATCCTTTGGGATCCAACCCAGCAGCACACCCACGGGCAGCTCCGTCCAGCCCCCAACCGCGACGCCGGCACAAGCGGCAACTGCTGTTGCCACGACCGCGGTTCCCTTCGCGACCGCAACGGCGACACGCCCGTCTCCAACCAGCGAAACCTCGGGGGTGTCACCCACGGAAACCCGGGAACCGACCAGTACGGCGACGGACGCGCTGTTCATGGCCGGCGGGGTCGATAATCAGGGCGAGGGGAAAGCGCCAGCATCAGCCGACCCGGAGCCTTCTGATGGTGACCCCGGTAAGTATTTAGCCCTGGCCGGGCTTCTGTTGACCGGCGGCCTGGGCGCTGGCCTGCTCGGCATTGGGCTGCTGCGGGGCAGACGAGGCAAAGCGGCCGGCCATCGGACGTACGATCCCTACGTATTCAGGAAGCGAATCGACAAGGCAAGCCCCTCGGGCTCCGATCGCGAGGATGACATATCCGCAGATCCAAGCGGTCCGGGCAAGGCTCTCCCTGATCCCATCCTGGATGACCGCTCTTATCAGGATATAGATAGGGCTTCGACGGGTCAGAGTGAATTGGCGACCCCCGGCCCGGCCGGCAGGGAGGGGGATCCCGAACGTCCAATTATCCACGGGCGCATGTGGAATGCAGCGGGACGAAGCGGCGGCCATTCAGGCTGGATCGAAATCCAGAGCGTGGATCAGGGGGGTTCGGCCGGCGCACGACCCAGACTGATGCAGCACGGCACCTCCGGGGTGAATCCGCCGCCAGCTGGATTCCGCGGCGTTCACTTCAGCTATGAGGATCTCGCCAACCACACCAGCACAAGTGCGCAGCAAGTCGAGACGGCCTTCGATTTCATCCACAGACGGTTGCAGCCTCAGGCGGGGAAGTGGTTCCAAGGAGAAACCAATTTCGAGCCGCCGGATCCACCGGGCGATTCCGGGGCAGCCGGTGTCGAGGTCCGGGGTTGGGATGTGGCGAACAAGAAGCCCGTAAGTGATTCAGGTGACCATGTGGCCCAGTTCAATTTCGAGATTGAGATTGAGGAGGTCCGTCGATCCAGCGACGGTCAGGGGACGGATCACAATTTGTTCAATCCAGAGGGAACCCCGGTGCACCCGCAATCCAGCCAGCACAGCGGGGGAGCCAACATGCTGATGGGCGATGGAAAAGTGCATCCCGCGGGGTCCGATGTGGTGGTGTGGCCCAACGGGGATATGCTTGCGCTGAAAGAACAGATGGCAGTCCACACCGGGATGAGCCCCGAGCAGGTGGAGGAGCTTTACCTGGCTATCGGTAAGCAGATCGAGTCGAATCTGCCGGCCGCATTGCGCTGGGCGCAGATTCTGTGGAGACTGATCCCGGTCTAGCCGACAAAGGCAAGAATCCAGGCTCCGCGGGAAATAACCAAACGTTGTGGATTGGCATTAGAAAGAAAGGCGGCTTATCCTTCGGGTGCTAACGCCCGAGACCGGCTTTCGCTGGAGAAAGGATACGCCATGTTGGAGCTTACCAGGAATGAGGCGGACGGACCAGCCTGCAATCGGGTTAATAACCAAGAATGAAAGGCGAGATGTCCATTAAAGACCAGGTTCTGGACGTATTGGAGAAGAGCCGACAGACCGAGCTCGAATTTCTGGAAGGCCTGTTAGATACAGAGCGGTCGGAAGCGGGCCAATTTCAAAATTGGTCTGCCAAGGACGTCATCGCTCATGCGAGCTACTGGAACGGTCTGTGCGCCACCCGGGTCAACGCATGGATCCAGGAGGGGAAAGTTAAGTCGGCCCCGCATTTCGAACGGGCTAACAAGGAGACTTACGAAGCCTACGCGGACAGCTCCTGGGATGAGGTGCTGAGTCTGAGTGAGCGGGCTCATGGACGATTGGTGGATGCGCTGCAGGAGGTTGGGGACGATGACCTGTTGGCAAGGTCCTATGAATCCGAGGGCCGGAAGCTGTGGCAGTCGATCGTGCAGACGGCCTATTCTCACAAGCTGACGCACCTGGCCGATTACTATGCCGAACGAGGTCTGCCAGAGAAGGCGGCCCGCCTGTGGGGGGAGTGGGCTCAGCTCGTCTCGCCGCTTGACACCAGCCCAGCGTGGCAGGGCGCCGTGCACTACAACGCGGCCTGCAGCCTTGCCTTAGCCGGCGAAAGTGACAATGCCCTGAAGGAACTGCGTCGGAGCCTGGAGCTTCAGCCCGCCCTAAAACCCTGGTCCCGCCACGACCCGGACCTCGAGAGCCTCCACGGCACTCCCGAATTCAAAGAGATGTTTGCCTCACAGGCGTGGTGGCGGGCGCTGGAGTCTGGGCCGATGGCGGAGGCGCTGGCGGATCAATTCATGCGTTCGTTGCTGATGCTGCGCGAGGCCATCAGGGCCCTCGATGATCAGGGCTGGCGGCAGGGGGAGACGGATTACCTGAGACCTGCAGGCCTCACGCTGCACATTGCTCAGATCATCAATATGTACAGCTCGTTGGGCTCCGAGGGCGAAGCGAGCGATCCGCTGCTGGACGTCGACTGGGAGAACCCCGAAGCTTCGGCGCTTCCCTCGCAGGAGGCGCTGCTGGCATCCTTGGACCGGGTCGAGGAGAAATTGGCTGCGTTTCTCAGTCAGGCGGACCTGGGCGAGAAGGAAACGCAATATCCGTGGACCGGATCCACCATGCTCAGTCGAGCCGTCTACTGTCTGCGCCACACCCAACACCACCTGGCGGATTTGGCCAGCGAGCTGCAGCGCCGGGGTTTTGAGCCGCCGGGTTGGGCGTGACGAAAATACGAGTAGCACCTGACCAGATGTTGTGAAACAATCAGGGTCGAACGGTTGGGAGGACAATCCTGCGCTTACTCGAAAATGGTCTGTGCCATGGGTGCTCAGCAAGCTCAAGACCAGGTTGGCCGTGCATCTTGACAGGCGCCCGGCGGAGCGCTTTTCGTATCTAAGCTTCCGGGATCGCTGCACTTTGTTGCCGGCAGTTTTTATCCCATGGGTGCTTTGAGCTTTTCCGATTCCATCAGCGCTCGCCAAACCCGTTCCGGAGTCAGCGGTAGCTCGCGCACCCAAACCCCCGTGGCATTATGCAAGGCGCTGACCATGGCCGGTGCGACGCCGTCCATCGGGATTTCCGCCACAGATTTGGCGCCAAAGGGGCCGCTGGGCTCGTTGGTTTGCACGAAAATAACGTCGAGCGCGGGCATCTCGTTGGATCGATACACATGATAATCGCCGAACTGAGGGTTGAGTTGCTTCCCCGCGGAGTCGAAGAGCATCTCCTCGCAATGGGTGAAGCCTAAGGCCTGGGCCAATCCGCCTTCCACTTGACCGGCGGCAGTGCGCGGGTTGATGACCCGGCCGCAGTCCACCGCCATCAGCAAGCGATCCACCTCAATTTGACCCGTTTTAAGATCCACCGCTAACTCGGCGAAGGTGGCTCCCACCGGTGGGGGACTCTGATAGCTCATGTGCGAAGCGGTGGCCATGATCTGATGCTGATCCTGTTGGTGTAGGCTGCTGAGCGCGATTTCCCCCAGGCTGAGCGAGCGGCCATCCGGGGCGTGCACCCGTCGATCCGACAACCTTAGGTCATCTGTACTTTCCAGTTCCAACATAACGACTGCGTGATCAAGGATCTGCCCCTTAATCTTTTCAGCCGCTTTGCGCACCGCGCCGCCGCTGATGTAGGTTGTGCTGCTGGCATAGGCGCCCTTGTCAAAGGGGGTAAAGTCCGTGTCGGAGGAGTACACGATCAAATCCTCCACCGGGACACCCAGGACCTCCGCGGCTATTTGAGCCAGGATTGTATCGGAGCCGGTCCCTAAGTCCGTAGCGCCCAGCAGCAAGTTGAAGGAGCCGTCGTCGTTCATCTTCAAGGTGGCGGCGGCCATATCCAGGCCGGCGATGCCGCTGCCGTGCATCGACACAGCCATGCCGATGCCGCGCAGGACCTTCCCGTCGCTTTGATGCCTGTATTGGCGGCGTTTCCTCATGTAGTCGGTCGCCGTTATACCGACATCCACACATTGGGCCAGACCGCTGCTCTTGAGACTCTGCTCAAAACCTTCGCGTCCCTCGCCGAGTTTCTTGGCCAGGTGCATCGGTTCACCAACCTTGAGCCAGTTGTCACTCTTGAACTCGACTACATCAAGATTGAGGTCTTCGGCAATTTCCTCCATCAAGACTTCCATGCCGAACTGGCACTGCATTGCACCATAGCCGCGATAGGCTCCGGCCGGCGGGGTGTTGGTGTAGACCACATCGCAGATGAACCGGGCGTTGGGCGGGTTATAGAGCGTGAGACCTTTGAAGCCGCCGACCATTTGCACGGTCAGCCCATGACAGCCGTAGGCTCCGGTGTCGCCGATCAATCTGAGCTCGGCTGCTGTAAGCTTCCGATCCTTGACGCCGAGGCGGTAGCGCATGATGTTTGGATGACGGCTGCGGGAGCTTGTGTACTCCTGGCGTCGGTTGAATTCCATCAGCACCGGCCTGCCGGTGGCGATGGTCAGGTGAGCACACAGATCCTCGAGAATCATCTCCTGCTTGTTGCCGAAACCGCCGCCAATCCGCGGCTTGACCACCCGAATTTGTTTCACGGGGAGGCCGATGAGCGGTGCGACCATACGGCGGACGTGAAAGGGGACCTGGGTGCTGGTGTGAATGACCAGCCTTTCATCCTCATCCCAGTAGGTCAGGCAGACGTGAGGCTCCAGGTGGGCTTGCTGCTGCTTGGGAGTGCGGTATTCGCCTTCAAAGACCCGGTCGGCTTCTGCAAAGGCGCGATCAACGTCACCAACCTGCTGCTCGATATGGTGCACGATGTTGCGGCCTGGGTCGAAAACATCTTCGGTGTCCGGCTCGTCATGGATGACGGGTGCCCCCGCGGACATGGCGGCTTCAGCGTCGACAACCGCCGGCAGTATCTCATAATCAACCTCTATTAGGCGAATTGCCTTTGATGCCAGTTCGGGGGATTCAGCCGCCACCACGGCCACCCGATCGCCCTGGTGTCTGACCTTATTATCCAAGCAGACCTGATCGAAAGGGGGTGGCTGAGGAAAGCTCTGGCCACCGGAGGCGTATTTGACCCGGGGCAGATCCTGATGGGTGAGCACGGCATGCAAACCTGGCAGTTCGCGCGCTCGGCTGGCGTCGATGGATCGAATGCGGGCGTGGGCGTGCGGACTGGTTAATAAAGCGCCGTACAGCATCCCATCCATGGAGATATCAGCAGTAAATACTGGACGACCCTGGGCCAATTTGGGTCCATCGATTTTAGCGGTGGCGTTGCCGACCACTTCCAGGTGAGGCAAGTCTGGTGGTGTGATCAGGTAAGGTGGCAGTGGGCTGCGGGAGCGATCGCCGCGGCGGTAGGGAGCAGGGATGGATGGGACATCCTCCGATCCGCGCTGGCGGTGTTCTTCGTATTGAGTGATCGGTGTTGTATCGCCGCGAAGGGCAGCGGCTGCCCGCTGGACAGCCTCGACCGTCCGGACGTAGCCTGTGCATCGACAAATGACGCCGCTGAGCGCCTCCCGAATCTCGGCTTCAGTAGGATCCGGCTTCTGATCTAGCAATGCCTTGGTCGTCAGGATCTGGGCCGGTGTGCAGTAGCCGCATTGGATAGCACCGGTTTCGATGAAGGCCCGCTGAATAGGATCCAGCTCATGCTGCGGTCTCAGCCCTTCAATGGTGATGATCTCGTGACCGGTGGCAGCTGATGCTTTTAGCTGGCAACTTCGGACGGGCTGGCCGTCAAGCAGCACGGTGCAGACACCACATTCGCCGGTGTCACAGCCGCGTTTCGCCCCCCAGTAATGAAATTCCCTGAGCAGATCCAGCAGCGTTTGCCCAGGTGCCGAATCAAGGGCTCGTTCCTTCCCATTGATAATTAAGGTTATCGTGATCGGGTCATTGTTCATGCTGATTGGCTCCCTTGAGGCAGGCTTCCAGCGCCCGGCGGCTGGCAACGGCGGCCATCGCCCGCCGGTACTCTGAACTGGCTTGATAATTGCTATGCGGCTCAATCTCCTTAAGCACCATCTCCACCACCCTCTCCAATTCGCGGAGGTCGAGCGTTTTTCCAGGGAGGTCCGCCAGTGATTGAGATAAAAGCACGGGTTGCCGGCCGACGCCTGTCAGCGCCAGCTGGGCCGATTGGATGACCTGTCCGTGATTAGCATCTAGTACCGCCATGGCCGAGACGATGGGTCGATCGGCCGGTGTCGGACGTATATGGCTCTCGCCCCAACAGCGCCCAGGCACGTCGATGGGAATGGCCAGTGCCTCCAGACGTCCGTGATCCGGGCTGGTCTGAGAAAGATATTCGGCCAGGGGAAGATGGGCAGGACCCTCGTCCTGGAACAGCAGGCGAGCGTCCCAGGCGAGCAGCCATCCTGCCCATTGAGGCGCCAGACCTGGGGATCGAAGTGAGCGCTCCAAGGAGATTTCAGCTCGAGCTTGCCATCTGAAGCTGGCCTTAAGGCATGCGCGCAATGGCGCCGGAATTTGTTCGTTTTGGAGCGCCGACTCCAGAGGTGCGTTCACTTTGATGCTTAAGGCTCGAATATCCCCGTCATACCCTGTCTGGGTTCCGCTGACGATCTCGATCGTCTCTTCTTGTTGAATTGGGATCATAGTGTCGCCCTTTGCTATTCCTGCTGGGTACGTCGCTGGCGCGCTATCTCTTGAGCAGGCTGCGGCATCTGACCTGGGGGGTCGCGCTGTGGCATGCCTGCCGTGCTTTGCCTATGGAGTGGGCATCCAGGGTTGCTCATGCCGGCTTGATGTCCAGCACCGGCGACCGATTGATCGCGTCCAAGCCCCGCACAGTCAGCAAATTGTCTTGCACTGCCAACAGCTCGACCTTGGTGACTCCGATCGGGTTAGGGCGGTTGGGGCTCCGCAGCGCAAAGACGCCCCGCTCAGGGCGACTGCGATCGCCGCGTGGGTGCTGCTTCAGGAGGAAGCCCTCGCTCAGGTGGAAGGCAAAAATGACCAGGATGTGCTCTCCGGCGTGCAGGCCATCCAAGCCGAGGGTCAATTCCGGATCGATGACGATATCGGAGGTTGCCTGCTTGATCTCGTCGGGTGCGACGGGGGTGTCGAATTCATTCCGCACGTAACCGATAGCCCGCGCTTGCATGGAAGCTGTCGATGGCCGCGAGCTTCGCTCCACTGGACATGCATTGGACAACGCAACTTGCATAACCACATCCCCCGTTTCGGCGCTGCCGACGAAGGCGGATTGAAGGGCCTGGAACACCTGACGCCAAGGGCCGGAAATTATGGTGCTCATGGGACCGGCACTGACAGCCAAGCCGTGTTGTCGGAAGCTTGCAAGTGCTTTGTCAATGGCCGGTTTCAGCTCGGTTTGGCGGAGCGGATAGAGGCTGACCTGGGCGGACACGGTGAGAAGGTCTTGGGTCAGGTGGGGAATGGCGCAAAGGAATTGAAGCGGTTCATCGCCAGTGTTGGTGAATTGATGCGCTTCATCAGGTTCCACGAGCACCGTGTCGCCCGCTCGAAGCTGATGCTCATCGGCTTCGCCTCGCAGAGTGCACGTTCCACGAAGGATGAAGACTTCATGCTCGTGGCTGTGTTGATGGTGTGGAGTCGAGGCTCCCGGTTCGAGTTCGAAAAGGCGTAAGGCGAAGTTGGGCGCCTGATCGGTCTCTGACCACAGCCAGCGGACCGTCACGCCGGAATATCCTTGCAATTTCTCAGGGGCGATGTTCAGGCTGCTTTTTATCTTCACGGGCATACCTTTCATAAAGCAGTTCTGTACTTGATAAATACGCCGGCGCTCTTCTTCGTAGACCATTATAGAGGCTTTTCGAATTGAAAAGATAATAAAGTAACTGGAAATGTGATTAAAGTAACAATATTGACTAACAAACGTTAGAACAATAATATAGAAATGTACTATTATGCGTGAACTATCACAATAATATGTGACATTATGTCAGTGAAGTGTTCTGTTCAGCCGAACCATTTTCCTGGACGAGAAGTGTGAACTTGGCCGGGGCAGCCAGGCGATAAAACAAAGGGTGGCAGCCCGGCGGAACATCGGGGCAGCTGGAACTTGTAAAGAACTTGTGGCTTTAGGCGCTTCAAGATCGAGCGTTCTTTGTCACTGTTGAAGGAGGTTTGTATGACTTGATCTGGCGTTCAGAAATGACCTGGAAAGGGGTCAAGAAATGGATGACAAGGGAATTGACAGGCGGGAATTCTTGAAGCTGAGCGGGCTGGCAGCAGGGGCGAGTCTCGCACCCATCGCCGGAATGGAGCTTGCCCGCAAGGCCTCAGCGGCGGATCGTAGCGCCGGATTTCTTCACAAACGGCCGTGGTGGGTCCGAGAAGTTGAGGTTCCGACCATAGGCGCGGTAAACCCGGATGAATTTAAGAGATTCTCCGGAGCGAGCATCTTTGCCTTATATAAAGGTATAAAAGATGAGCGAGATGGCGAAGGAGCCTACGCGGCAGAGCAAGAGGCAAAAGCCGAGCGCGTCCGGAGATGGATGGAAGAGGGCAAACCGGGCTTTGGCCTGCGGGATCGTATGGTCTACGATGCATCATGGACAGTGATGCGCTCGGCCAGTGCGGGTTCCGGCATCCTTTCATGGAATCGAATTCGGGTTCCCACTCCTGAGGATTTAGGTGTAGGGCGTTATGAAGATACCCCAGAAGAGATGACTAAAACTGTGAAGTCGGCCGCGCGGCTATATGGGGCTGCGCTGGTGGGGATCGCGTCAATGAATTCCAAGTACGTAAACCTCAAGGAAAGCGGCCGGGATGTCGTATTCAGGGATGTTGAAGAGCCAGCCGTTACCGAGGATGAGATGGTCATTCCGACAAGTATGAGGTCGGTAATTTCAGTGGCAATTCAAATGGATCTTGACCTGATCACTCGAGTGCCAACTGCGGTCGGTGCCGGCGCATCTTCCCTGGGATACAGCCATTGCGCCTTCGTGGTATCCACCCTGGCCGAATTCATTCGAGGGCTTGGATATCAAGCGATCCCCAGTGTGAATGACACTGCCCAAAGTGTTCCCTTTGCTGTCGATGCAGGGTTAGGTGAAATGAGCCGGATGAATC
>JBKHKF010000388.1:0-2846 GCA_046537745.1 Anaerolineales bacterium
ACTGAGCTCGGGTCGAGTCTGCTCCTATTTTCCGCGGCAGCTCCGGGACACTAATGGAGCAGGCACTGCCCAGCTGGCGGTGGCTCCGGCTATCGCCGGCGAAGGATCTGAGCTAGATTCCATTGCGGCCGTGGTCGTCGGTGGGGCCGATCTGTTTGGCGGAGAAGGTGGTATTTTTGGGACGTTCCTGGGCGCAGTCATCATCGGCAGCCTGGCTAACATATTGAATCTGACAGGCGTCAGCCCCTTTGTGCAAAAGCTTGCCGAGGGTGCGCTCATCATCGCGGCAGTTACGGTCAAGGCACGCGGCCGGAGGCAGTAACTTGAGTAAAGGAAAGAGGGAATGTCCTCAACCATCATTGATGCGCTCAATGCACTGGACCAAACGTTGTTTCCCCGATTGGAAGAGGAGATCAACGAAGAATCTCTGTTTCGCTATTTGAAGGTACTTTCCGATACCCACGCGCCCTACCAGACCGCGGCCTGGACCAGAGGCCGGGCGCTGGAACGCCTGCTGGCGGAGGACGGCTACCTCGAACGTCCGAATTTCGAGCTCCGGCGCAACTACAAGAACACGGGAGATACGCTGCTCCTGTTGGGGTCCGAGGAGCGCAAGAAGAAGATATGGCTCCTGGCCCATCTGGACACCATCACCTATTTGGTGGAACCGGGATCGAACGGACGTTACCCACTTACGCCTATTTGCTACCATCTGATGGAAGATGGGGAGCGTCCGGCTGTGGCGCTGGGCTATAACCTCGAAAGCAGGGGGTATGAAATTCTCGCCCACGGCCAAATCGTCTCAAACAAAGACGAACTGTATTTCAAGCCCGATAACCAGGCCGAGCTGCGGCCCGGCACCCGGGTGGTTTTTGACAGTCAGCTGGTTTGGGATCGGGAGAGCGGAGAGGTGCGCGGCAGCCTGGACGACGCCGCGGGTGCCACTGCCCTTGTGATGGCCGCCCGCTTCTTGGCCGATTACGATATCGAATTAATGCTCGGCCTGACCGACGAGGAGGAGGGGCTTGCCGGCATGGGAAGCCAATCGATCTGCCGCGGCGGCCTGCGCTTGCTGCCTCATTTTGACCAGCCCTCGCTGGTCATCGCCAGTGATATACACGAATCGACGGATATGTACGGCGGCGGCGGCCCGGACGGCTTCGTTCAGGGCCAGGGAGCCAGTTTCACCGAGAAAGCCTCCGGCGGTTTGGGCGAAATTACGCCGCCGCATCTTTACGAGCTGCAGCGGCAGTTGTCAAAAGAGCTTTCCGGAGTCGGCATTCAACTGCGTGAAAATCTTGGCGGCTATGTGAGCCGGACGGAAGGCGTCAACGCCATGTACCGAACTCCCAATGTGGCCCTCATCGGATTCTTGGGAGCCAATCGGCATTTCCAGCGGGACGTCGAATCAGCCAACATCCATGATTTGGTCAATATTGCAAAAACCGTCGTTTGCTATGTCCTGCTAACCGAGACGCCGGTCTGGCAGCAGGTGCAGCTCGATTCATGACGGTCGAGTATGTCACCATCGGCGAAATAACAGTTGATGACACCGTCCTGGAGGACGGCACGATCATGCGCGCCCAGACCGGAGGTGGAGCCAATCACAACAGCCTCGATGACTCGGGTTATCGGTGAGCTGAAATCAGAAATCCAGATTCCCTATGGCGTCAACGTTCTTTGGGATCCCTTCGCCTCCATTGATCTGGCGATAGCAACCGATGCCCAGTTCGTGAGAGAAATCTTCACAGGTGTCTATGCCAGCGATTTTGGCATGTGGGATACGAACTGTGGGAAGGCCGTTCGGCATCGCAACCGGATGGGGGGCGAACATATTAAATTGCTGTTTAATATATTGCCGGAAGCCGCCAGCTATCTGGCTGAAAGGGAACTGGCGGACATTGCCCGGTCCACGGTGTTTAACACCAAACCGGATGCAATATGCGTTTCCGGCCTGACGGCAGGGGTGGAGACCTCAACGCAGGCCCTTGTGGATGTGAAAGAAGCGATTCCCAATACCGCCGTCTTTGCCAACACAGGAGTCTCGTTGGACAACGTGGAAGAGCAGCTGGCGATCGCGGATGGCGCTGTGATCGGCACGGCCCTCAAGGTTGACGGCTATATTTGGAACCCGGTGGATCGAAGCCGCGTTCGAGCATTCATGGACTAAGTTGAATCCATCCGTGGCTGATACAGATCCAGGCTCAATACGAAACCCGTTCGCTCTGCCGCTTGCATCCCTGCGAACCGCTCGCCGCGGCCTGCCTCATCCGCAATCGGGAGCAGCGTGGGCTTTCATCGGTCAATCATGGTTTATCATTCGGCAAGCTGCACCACGCCGCCTTTGACGATTGCATGATCGGCCTCTCGCCGGATTATCAAATTCAAGGTCGGAAGGATTTCTTGGGCCAGTGAGTTTCAGGCAGGCATCTGATTTTCTGAACTGTCCATCAGCGAGCCGATCAATGGTTCAGCCTCAACTTGATATCTGCATAGTTGCCGGTACAATCGGATCATATCCACGAACGACAATCGCCGAATTGTCATCAAATAGGGAGATGGAGATGCCCCGATTCTTAATTGAAGTTCCGCACGACAACACCAAAAACGCCTGCATGCAAGCCGTCAAAATCTTTCACCAGACCGGCTCGCACTTCATGACCAACGCCGACTGGGGTTGCGCCGACAATGAGCACAAGGCGTGGTTTGTGGTCGAACTGGACAGCAAGGAGCAGGCTCTCTCAATCCTGCCTTCGAACTTTCGCCCGAAAGCTAAAGTCATCGAGCTCCGGAAGCTGTCGCCGGAGGTGTTTGACGAGGCGGTGGACCTGCACAGCGGTTGACGC
>JBKHKF010000389.1:0-2844 GCA_046537745.1 Anaerolineales bacterium
GGTCTACGACGAAGCAAAGCGATACGCGGAAGCCATGACCATGGCTTATCACCGCTATCATGATCTCGACACCCGTATCGTCAGGATTTTCAATACCTATGGCCCGCGGCTTCGCCTCGATGACGGACGGGTTGTGCCAAACTTCATCTGCCAGGCGTTGGAAGGCGAGGATTTGACGGTTTATGGCGATGGCTCGCAAACCCGCAGCTTCTGCTATGTGGACGACCTGGTAGAAGGCCTTTTTCGGCTCTTGATGTCGGATTACAACCAACCCGTCAATCTCGGCAACCCGACGGAAATGACCATCGCTGAACTGGCCGAGGTGGTGCTGGAACTAACCGATTCCCAATCGGAATTGACCTACCTCCCCGAGCGGCGGGACTCCTCGGATCCCGATCGACGCAAGCCCGACATCAGCCGCGCCAAGGAAGTCCTCGGCTGGGAACCCGAGGTGGATTTGCGAACAGGGCTGCGGGAGACGATTGAGGATTTCAAGGCGAGGCTGTGAACGTTGGTCGCGCGCGCGCCAGGCGCGAATTGGTCCGATTTTACAAATTCCTAATCGTCGGCACCATCGGCGCCGTCGTGGACTTTGGCACCTTTAATCTGCTGACTGCCCTCCTCGGCGTTTGGAGCGTGCTGGCCAGTGTATTCTCCTTTATTGCTGCCGTCACCAGCAATTTCATCTGGAATCGATACTGGACCTATCCGGATTCTCGCTCGAAAACCATCGGGGGGCAGGCTGTGCAGTTTGCCCTCGTCAATCTAATCGGGCTGGTGATTCGCACGCCGATTTTCGCATTCGCCGAGAAGCCGGCGACGCGTTTGGCAGGCATCATGTTAGCCGGAGGCGTCCCGTACCTTGCCAGAACACCTTTGGCCGCGCTTGACCCGATCGTTCTGGGTCGGAATCTGGCCCTCGCCCTGGCCGTGCTCGCTGTGCTGCTGTGGAACTTTGGCGTCAACCGGATTTGGACTTACTCCGACGTCGAGTGAAGGTTAGCTGTAGGTTACAGTCTTAGCTGGACCTTGTATAATCGGTGGTGAAGAGACATTATCCTTTTTGTGAAGAACAATGGCTGGTAATAACAATTCACGCGAATTTAAACCGATCCCTATATACACCACGCCGGGAGATTGGGAAGCCTTGCTCGTCTTCCCATACCTTTTCAACACCATGGGAGAATGGATCGGATGGATTACACCCGAGCGGCAGGTCTATTCCGTGGACGGTATTTACGTTGGCTGGCTGACCGATGAGCCCCGCGTGCTGAGAAAGCGTATTTACGATAAGCCCATGCCGCGAAAAACGCCGCCGCCTCCCCCGGATCCCGTACGTCCGCCGGCCACGGTTCCACTCCCCCCTATGATGGCTGAGCTTCCCTTTGAGATCATCGATGTGCTTGATGAGGAGCCAAGACTGCTCCACACGCAGGACAGCGGCGAACTAAAAGAGGATATGACTTGACCGATCCTGGAACGGACGGCCGGACAGTCGAACAATCCAGAACCACCATCAGTCAGCTGATGCAGCCGGAGTCCGCCAATTCGATGGGCGATATTCACGGCGGTTGGATCATGAAACTGGTGGATGAAGCCGGCGCACTGGCGGCGATGCGCCATGCACAATCCCGCGTCGTCACGGTCGCCCTGGATCAAATGACCTTTCATGAACCGATACGCATTGGCGACCTGGTCACCCTGACCGCCGAGGTCACCTATGTCGGGCGCTCATCCATGGAAACGCGAGTCCGAGTGGTCTCCGAGAATCCGATCACAGGCCGAGGCAGCCACACCAATACCGCTTTCGCCGTGTATGTCGCGCTGGATGAGGACGGCAAACCACATCCCGTCCCGCGTTTAATCCCGGAAACAGAAAAACAGAAGCGACGCATGAAAGCGGGTAAAGCCCGACAGGAATATCGGCGCAAGGCGAGCGACCAAGAACGGGACATCGAAGCGTGAGCGACAATATCCAGACCCTGACGGACCTGCTGGATCGCGCCAGCGCGCGACGCTTCCTTGAAGCCCCGCCGCCCGACGACCTTGGATTAGCGGAGCAGCTTCCTTTCCCCTTCCTCGCCCTGGTGGGCCAGGAGGAGATGAAGCTTTCATTGATGCTGTCGTTGATCAATCCGAATATAGACGGCGTCCTGCTTATCGGCCCACGGGGAACCGGGAAGACAACCGCTGTGCGCAGCCTGGTGGATCTGATGCCCGCAGTACAACGCAGCCGCTGCCCATACGGCTGCTTGCCCGCCGATATCGAGGCTGGCGGCATGGACGCCGTTTGTCCTGACTGCGCCAAACGCTATGCCGAAGACGAACCGCTTACCTACGAGGATCAAGTTCGGCTCATCGAGCTGCCGCTCAATGCAAAGCTGGAAGATGTTGTTGGCGGCCTGGATGAGAGGGCTGCAGTTCACCAGCGACTTCGGCTGAAGCGAGGGATTCTGGCTCACGCTGACCAGAACATCCTGTATGTGGATGAAGTCAATCTGCTGCAGGACGAAATCGTCGATGCTATCCTGGACGCGGCCGCTCAGGGCAGCTACAGCGTGCACAGGGGCCCCATGGCCGCAACCTACCGCTCCCGCTTCGTTCTTATCGGTTCGATGAACCCTGAAGAGGGACGGCTGCGGCCACAGATTTTGGACCGCTTCGGCCTGCGCGTGGTCATTCGGGGCCTCGATTCCACCGATCAGCGCCTGGAAGCCTATCGTCGTGCAGTCGCCTTCCGCAACAGCCCGCACAAGGTAATCGACTCCTACAGCGAATCAACCGCCCTGGCTGGCGCATTTTGTCTCCGCCGAGAGATCTTTTCACCTTCTCATTGAAGATGTC
>JBKHKF010000390.1:0-2836 GCA_046537745.1 Anaerolineales bacterium
GGGGCGTTCCATCGGAGAAGCGCGCTCAGCCCGGGGAAACCCTGCGCGCCTCCAGCACATTCGGCAGCGCTTCGAGGCGGTTCAGCACCCGGCTCAATTCGGAGATGTTGGCCACTTCCATGACCATATCGAACATGGCCAGACTGTTGTTGGTGGAGACATGCACCGAGGACATGCTGATCCCCTCTTCGCTGACCAGCGTCGAGACATCTCGCATCAAGCCATCCCTGTCGTAGGCTCGGATACGGACCGAAACCGGGTAGGTCTTTTTCACCTGTCCCCAGGACACCTGAACCAGGCGCTCTTGATCCTGCTCTCGAATTCTCAGGATGTTCGGGCAATCACGGCGATGAATGGTAGCGCCCCGGCCGCGAGTAATATAGCCCACAATTGGATCGCCCGGCGCTGGGTTGCAGCAGCGAGCCAGATGGGTCAGCACGCCCGAGAGGCCCAGCACGCTGATCTCCTCCGAGACCCGTTGGCCCTCCGGCGCTGTTTCCGGCTCAACCTCATACTCATCGACTTCCTCGCCAACAAACTCTCCAACCACCCTACCGACGTGCATGTCGCCACAACCGATGGCGATCAGGAGTTCATCGACGTTGGAAAACTCGAGCGTCTTGGCAATCTCCTCGTAGGTGATGTCCTCAATGCCGAGCCTGCGGAGTTCCTTCTCCAGCAGAGTTCGCCCATGGGAGATGTTCTGCTCCCGATCCCGACGCTTGAACCAGCGGCGGATCTTACTGCGAGCCCGCTGGCTTCGAACCATCTCAAGGCTCGGATTGAGCCAATCGCGACTCGGACCGCCGCGTTTGGCGGTGAGGATTTCGACGGAGTCGCCCGTCGCGAGCCTCGTATCGAGGGAAACCAGCTTGCCGTTGACTTTAGCCCCACGGCACTGGTGACCAATTTCAGTATGGATGTGGTAGGCGAAGTCGATAGGAGTTGAGCCAGCCGGCAAATCGATGATATCCCCACGCGGCGTGAACACATAAACGCGATCGTCGAAGACATCCGATTTCATCGCCTCGACAAAGTCGCTGGCGTCGTCCACATCCTCGCGCCATTCCATCAGGCGGCGAAGCCATACCAGCTTCTGTTCAAAGGCCTCCTCCCGAGGCCGTCCCTCCTTGTAACGCCAATGTGAGGCGATGCCGTATTCGGCATTTTCGTGCATTTCGGGGGTGCGAATTTGAAGCTCCAGCGTGCGCCCGTCGTCGTAGATGACGGCAGTGTGGAGAGATTGGTAGAAGTTATCTTTCGGCGTAGCGATGTAATCGTCGAATGTGCCAGGAACGGGTTTCCATTCACCGTGGATCCTGCCCAAAGCCAGATAGCAGTTTGGGATGGTGTCGGAGATGATACGGACACCTCGTACGTCATACACCTCTTCAAAGGGGACGCCTTTGCGCTCCATCTTACGGTAGATGGAATATAGATGCTTTGGTCGGGCCTCCACTTCGGCCGGGATGTCCGCCGTGTCAAGCAATTTCTGGACCCGCTCCCGGATTTTCTCGAGATCCTGCTCCCGTTCGGAGCGTCGAGTGGCGATCCTTTTCGCGATTTCCTTATACTCGGCTGGCTTAGCGTAGCGGAAGCTCAAATCCTCCAGCTCCCACTTCATCCCCCATATGCCGAGCCGATTGGCAAGCGGTGCGAAGATCTCCAGCGTCTCTTCGGCTATACGAACTTGCTTGTCCGGCGGCAGATGGGAGAGGGTTCTCATATTGTGAAGACGATCGGCAAGCTTAATGAGAACCACGCGCACATCATCACCCATGGCCAGGAAGGTCTTGCGCAGGGTTTCCTTGGCCAGCTTGGTGCGGCTGGCGCGCTCCACCTTCTGGTGGCCGTTCCGGCGGGTGACGCGCGGAAGCTGGGTCAGCTTGGTGACGCCATCGACCAGCGTCGCCACCTCTGAACCGAAATCACGCTCGATATCCTCGAGCGTGACAGAAGTGTCTTCCACGCTATCGTGGAGCAAACCAGCTGCGACAACAGGGGTGGGTAAGCCCAGGTCCTGCAGAATGGCTGCAACAGCCAGGCAGTGTTGGATGTAGGGCTCACCCGAGGCGCGCTTCTGCCCTTTGTGAGCTTTGGCGGCCACCCGGTAGGCTCGCTGGACAAGCTCCCGATCCGCCGGGCTGACGTTCGTTGGCAGCCCCTCAAGGATCCCATCAATGTCCATCAGGTTGAAGTATAGCCGCCGGTTACAGTGCTATCAAGAGGGAGGGGTTTCCCGGCAGCACCATTGCCCGCTTTGCCCTTCGGCGAGCTCAGGGCAGGCAAGCTCTCCAATACCACCCCCCGCTGAGCGTTGAAGCGCGCTCTTGCAAAGAAGCAAAGGACAGATTACGCCATCAACGCCGCTCATCCTTCGATGGACAATGGATGGCTCCCATTGTCAAGGCCGTCGCTCATCCTGCGGCTGGATCAGGATGGCTCCATTCACCGAGTGTGTCCGCCCTTCAACCAGGCGATAAGAATCAAACAGGGCGCCTGGCAGCGCCCTGTTGCTGTTTTAATGATGGCTTCTGGATTACGGCTGAGGCTGCGGCACAACCGGCTGCTGCTGTTGCTGGTTTTGAGCGCCGTAACCCGGCACCGTCGGCACCAACTGGGGCCAGTTGTCGATCACTTCCACTTCCGCCTCGCGCCGGGCCTCTGTCAGCCAATCGTTGAGAGCCGTCTCCAAAGCCCGCTGGTAAGCGGATTCCGAGAGCTCCCGTTCCTCATGGCCCAGCACCTCGATGATGTGGAATCCAAAGGAGGTCTCAACAGGGCCGACGATCTCGCCCACCTCCGCCTCAAAGGCGGCCTGCTCGAAAGCCTCGAC
>JBKHKF010000391.1:0-2825 GCA_046537745.1 Anaerolineales bacterium
GAAGTGGAGATGGTGTACCATGCCGGCGCAACCGCGGCCACCGTGCTCGGCGACTCACCCAGCGAGGCGCTGGATTTCTTTGTCAATCGTTGTCAGCAGGTGGGGATCCTTTCGATGATTGATATGCTAGGGGTGGAGGATCCGCTCAACACATTAATGCGGATGGCACAGCCGCCGGATGTGATCGTACTCCATCGCGGCCGGGATGAGGAGAACACGCGCGGAAAGGCAATCCAATACCGGCATGTGAACCGGGTTCGGAGTAAGTTTAATGTGCTGATCTCCGCCGCCGGCGGCGTTGACCTCAACGAAGCACGCAGTGCCATCTTCAACGGGGCGAACATCGTCGTGGTAAATCTGGTGCGGCCAACGGATCCATGGGAGGGCATATCGACCGAAGCTGACGTCGCCGGCATGGCCGACCAGTTCCTATCAACCATCAGCTGACACAGCCGCCGGCTTGAGTTCGGCCTATAAAACCCTGATCAAAAACACCGGACCCGCCAAGGGTCCGGTTCTGGTCTTGGCGAAGTTGCGCCAAGTCATCAGAATTGAATCCGGCCGGCCATTAGAATGAGATTCATGGAAGGCACACAGGCCCGCTTTGCCCTCAGCACCCGTTGGTTCATCAGCCTGGCCTTGATCTCGGCGGCCATGCTGGCCTACGAAATCGGGCTGACGAGGCTCTTTGCGGTCCAGCAGTTCCACCACTTCGCATTTATGGTCGTCAGCCTGGCGTTGCTGGGGATGGCAGCGAGCGGCATCGCGCTCAGCCTGCGAGAACGACAGCCACGGTTGGGCTCCCTGGCCCTTTTCTTTATCCTTAGCCTGGCTCTGTCTTATGCTCTGATCAACCTGATCCCCTTCGATTCCTATGCCATCGCCTGGGATGCGGATCAGGTCTGGGTGCTGCTGCTTTATTTCACGGCTGCGGCCTTGCCATTCTTCTTTGCAGGCTGGGCGGCGGGCCTGGGGTTGGCCATGGCCGGCGAGCGAACCCATCTTCCCTATGCAGCCATCATGGCAGGTTCAGCGCTTGGAGCGCCGATAGCGCTGTTGATCCATCAAATCGGTGGAGCCTTGAGCGTGACAGTCGCCTCGGCGGGGATGGCTGCGATAGCGGCGATTTTATCTTCACAGCGGAGCCACACCCGGTTTTTCAGTTGGGGGTTGCTCATTGCATCGTCCGTGGTCCTGCTGCTGCGGCCGTCTCAACTCCTGCCAACTCTCTCCGATTACAAACCGTTGGCGGTGGCCAAAAACTCTCTGGAGGCCCAGGTTGCCCTGACCAAGTGGGGCCCTGTGAGCAGGCTCGACGTGGTGGAGGGGGCAGCCACCCATGTGATGCCTGGCTTGAGCGTCCGGCCCGGCGTTGATCTACCGGGCCAGATTGGTCTCTATCTTGATGGCGAGGGGCCCTTTCCGATTTCCGAAATCGACCCCGAAAGTGAGAGGGCTCAAACGTTGGCCGACCGGATGCCCTCGACCGTCGCGGCCAGGCTGCGGCCCGGGGCCGATCAGCTGATCCTCCAGCCCGGTGCCGGCCTGGAGGCACAGTTGGCGTTAGCGAGGGGCGGAACAGCAGTCATCGCTCGCGATGACCCGCTGGTGCTTTCCGTGCTTCCGGAGGAGTATTTGCAAGCGAGCGAGAGCTTGTTAATGAACTCGCGTCTGCAGGTTAATAGATGGTCCACCCGTGGAGCGCTGGCAGATCCAGACGTCTCCTATGGCCTCATCCAGTACGCGCTGAGTGATCCTTTTCGGCCTATTCAATCCGGCGCCTTTAGCTTGACGGAGAACTACACGCTGACCCAGCAATCTTTTCAAGCCGCCTTCCAGCGGCTGGAGCCTGATGGAATTTTGTCCATCAGCCGATGGCTGAGCACGCCGCCCAGCGAGTCAGCCCGCGCCTGGGCGACTCTACATGCCGCGCTCCAGGCCGAGGGGGTTGAGGTCCCCGGCGATCATCTGGCGGCCTTCCGAGGCCTGCGTACAGCCACCATGATTGCCTCCCGCCAACCTTTCCGTCATGAAGAGTTAGGACTTATCCGTCGAACCCTGGAGGAGAACGGTTGGGACCCGGTATATCTCCCCGACCTAAACCCCGATGAAGTCAACCAGCAAAATGTGCTGCCGGAACCTGTTTACGCGGATCTGTTCACCGGGCTTGTCACCGAGCCCGATGAAACCATCGCTGCCTATGAATTCCGGCTAGCGCCGCCGCAGGATCAGCGACCTTATTTCTTCCACTTTTTCCGATGGCGGCAAACCCCTCAAGTGCTCCGCAGCTTGGGGCAGACCATGCAGCCATTTGGCGGCTCGGGTTATCTTGTACTTCTGGCGTTGCTCGGGCTGATGATCCTGCTGTCCTTGCCGATGGTGCTGATTCCGTGGTGGGCGCTTAAAAGGCGTGGTCTTATGCACCGGTTGCCCTGGCGCACAACGGCTTACTTTGGCGCTCTGGGAGCCGGCTATTTGTTAATCGAAATTCCGCTTATCTCCCAGCTTATTCTTCTTCTTGAACGCCCTGCGCTTGCATTGGGAACCGTGTTGTTCACAATTTTGCTGGCATCATCGCTTGGTTCGCTTCTCTCACCGCGCTGGCGGCTCAAGTATGCCTTGGCGGCTGTGATTGGGGTGTCTCTGGCAACGATGGTATTGCTGCCACGGGTTTTACAGTTCGCACTGGCTTGGGCGTTGCCGGCGAGGCTGCTGGTGGCCGTGACCGCGCTGCTGCCGTTGGGCTTCGTGATGGGGGTGCCCTTCGCCGCCGGTCTTCGCAGGCTGGAAGCCCATCAGCCAGGTTTAATCCCGTGGGCTTGGGG
>JBKHKF010000041.1:0-12348 GCA_046537745.1 Anaerolineales bacterium
GCGTGCTGCGGGCCGCAGAGCCAGTCCGCATAGGCTAACAAGCGCGGCCGTACAAGTAAAGGTAAGGCCGGAAGATCCGTCGAAAACTGCTGCTGGAGCTGCCGTACCGCCTCGTCGTAAGCTCTCGTTCCAGGCGCGCTCAGCAGCACCGTCCGACAGGATTGATCATAGGCCGCCGACTGATATCCCGAAGCGTTAATCCCCAAGGGATTCTCATCCGTGGGGAGTTCCCAGCCTGCGAACATCTCACAGGCAGGGCTGGCGAAGGTGGGCCAGGCCCAAAGCGCGGTCTGGAAGCGTCGCCCGAAGAGCGGCCCCTCTGGCCACGGCTCATATAGTTCTGCCGCCGGCCTGGAATCGACCTCGAGACCCACCCCACATTCGGCAAGGTCCTCCTCGATCGCCTGGAGGATACGAGACTGAAGTTCACCTGGCAAGCTGTGCACCGTGAAGGTCAGTTCGGTGTCATTGGCCAGGCCATCGACGCCCAGTGCCGTTCGAACCCCATTGCCATCTTCTGGTATCAACCACCCCAACCCGTCCAATATATTCCGGCCAACTTGCGGATCATAGGTGATGGAATCCCCCCCCGCGATGGACTGTGTGTGCCCGGGCGGAAGGAAACTGCTGGGGACCGCGGCTGCATCGCCGAAGAGATCCTTGACTAAACCATCGCGGTCAATGCAGCTCGCCAGCGCCCGTCTCATGTCCGGCTCGTCCAACAGGTGCAAGTACTCGGATCCCAGCCCAGGGCGCAGGGAAAATTCCAGCCGCTCCACCACCGCCCCCGGACCTGCCTGAAGCACCTGGCCGGTGCTTTCCACCGCCGCCTGGATCTGATCCAGCGCGGCCAGCGGCAGCAGCCCCTCATCCAGCACATCGCACTCGCCGGTGGCCAACTGGTCCAGCGCGCTGCTTACATCCTCACTGATAAAGCGGAACACCAAGCGTTCGAAGGCAGGGCTATCAGCCCCAGATGACTCGAATTCCGGATTTCGACTCATGGTCAGCTGCCGGCCCTGCTGCCACTCATCGATTTGATACGGGCCATAGCCCAGCGGTGACTGGCTTGCCTCGGGAAGGCCCAGCAGATCCACGGGATCCACCTCCGCCAGCAGGTGCTCGGGCAGCGGGGTCCAGACGTTGGCGGCATACTCCGCATCAACGAAGCCCGGGATGCCAACCCATTCCAGTGTCCTTTCATCCAATGCTTCATAGGCAAAGGTGCGGCTGAAGAGATACTTGGACGTGGGCGTGTCCGGATGGCCCGCAGTTTCAAAGGAGAAAATCGAATCCGCCGCCGTCACCGGCTCCCCATCCGACCATGCCAGTCCCTCCCGCAGTTGAAACTGAACCCGCAGTCGATCCATTTCCACCTGACCACCTTGAAAGACCTCGCTGCACTCCATCGAGCGGCAGCCGGCAGGCAGGTAAGGATCACCGCTTCCCAACCGCTCCGGTTCCAGGGTCTCCGGGTTCAGATAGACATCGCCGAAAGCCGCCGAAACCGTCTCAATTTGAGCATCGCCGTCAGCCAGGTCTGGCGGCTTCGCCAGGAAGTCGCTCTGCCAGCGGAAATCGACCAGCTCGATCGGCCCCTGGTACAGCGCTTCGAAAATGACATCGGTTTCCCGATTGGTGTCGCCGTAGAGATAGAGCGAAGCGGGCTCCTCTGCCAGGCAGACAATAAGGGTGCTCGGTGGAGCTGGCGTTGGCGTGGCGGCCGGCGTGGCCGAGGCTGCGACCCCGGCGGTTGGCGTCGGCGGCAGCGAGATCTCCGGCGGCTCCGAACAACTGACAAGTGTGAGGCCTGCCAACAGGATCAAACCGTACAATAAACGGTGGCGTTTCAAACACATCAAGTTATTCATGTTGGCTCCCCCTTTTGCCCGTGGTTTTGATATTCTTCCAGCCAGCTTTTCTCCTCCTCAGTGAGCTGGGCCTGCGCCAACAAATCCGGCCGCCGCAGCTGTGTGCGCAGCAGCGCTTGCCGGCGTCGCCATCTCTCTACTTTACCGTGGTCCCCGGAGCGCAGTACTTCGGGCACTTCCCAGCCGCGGAATTCAGCCGGCCGGGTGTAGTGCGGGTGTTCAAGAAGGCTTCGCTGGTGTGAATCTTTCGACGGCGCTTCTTCATCCCCCAACACGCCCGGAATCAGCCTGGTCACCGCATCAATCACCACCAGCGCCGGCAGTTCGCCACCGGTGAGCACATAGTCGCCGATGGATATTTCCTCCGTTACAAGATGCTGCCGTATCCGCTCATCCACTCCCTCGTACCGGCCGCAAATGAGCGCAAGGCCCGGTTGTTCAGCCAGTTCCCGCGCCAGCGCCTGGTCGAAGCGCCGCCCTTGCGGCGTCAGCAGAATGATCGGCGGCCGGTCCTGCTCCAGATCCAGAATTTCTTCGACGGCGTTGAAAATGGGCTCAGGCTTCATCACCATGCCGCCACCACCACCGTAAGGAAGATCATCCGTCATCCTGTGTTTGTCCACGGCAAATTCGCGGATTTGGTGGAGCCGAACATCCAGAGCACCCGCTTGGCGCGCCTTGCCCAGAATGCTTGCTTCCAAATAGGGTGACATGACCTCAGGGAACAGGGTGAACACGTCCACTCTCATTGAGGAGTTCCTAGATTTTCGATTCGTTTTTGTACCGATTGGCTCCGGATAAGTCCGCCTTGGCGGTTCACTTTACAGATGGATCCTCGAGCTCTCCCGCATTTGCACCGCGGCAGCAACCGCCAGGTCGGGCGATTATAGCACGCCGCTAGGCCCGTTCTTCCCACTGATTCATAACCTCCTTGGTGGAGCGGAAAGCCAGCGGAGGTAGTTCCCCCGGGGCGAAGAAAGCGGCATCGGTTACATCATCCCGGGGCACGAGTTCGCCCTCCGGTGCGGTCGCTTGATAAACGAGCATCAGGTCGGCGTCATTCGGTTCATCCTGCTCAAACAGAATGGTGATGAGGTCGCCAACCACCACATTCAGCCCGGTTTCCTCCAGGCATTCCCGCGCTGCAGCCAGCCTGGGATCCTCGCCCGCATCCACAAAACCCGCCGGCAGGGACCATTTCCCTTTTTCGGGTTTGTACTTCCGTTTGACCAATAATGCCTTGCCATCCCGGGTCGCCAACACGCCGGCCGCCACCTTGGGATCCTTAAAATGAACTCGCCCGCACGCGGGACACACGGGCCTAATCTTGCCAAAAGCCTGTTTGTGCTCGACCTCATGGCCGCAGGCGGGACAATAGTTGAAAGGGGGTCGATTGTCGTGCTCGTGACTCATTCGCGGCCAGGTCGGAGTCGATAGGTCCAGCCGGCCAGCACGATGACCAGGGCAGCCAATCCAATTTCGGTCCAACGGAGCAGTTCCCGGGTGGGGCCGCCACTCGGGACGGCGGCCACCGGAAGCTCTTGCAGTTCGCTGGTCGGCGTGGGTTGCGGAGTTGGCGTCGGGGTTGGAGGCTCCATCGCCCGCTGCTCCTCCAGGGCTTCCTCCTCCGGCTGGGGTGCTTCATCCTGTGCTGCTGCCGAGGGTTCCGACGTCCCCTCGGATTGGGCCTCCGGGCCACCCTCTGCGGGAGCCTCTGATGATTCAGCTGACTCCTCCATCTGGAGCTCGGCGTCACCCTCTTCGGCGAAATCCTCGGCCGGCACAGCCTGTTCCATGGCCGGCGCCTCAGCCAGCGGAGAAGCGCCGCGCGCCAGCATGCCCTGCGTCGTCACAGCGTCGAAGCCAACGACGACCAGGAAGGCGAAGGCGGCCGCCGCGGTGGCCAGCTGCATCAGCGGGTATTGCCAGCTGCGCCTTCCCTCGCCGACCATCTCGGGCGACACGGTGAAGCTCCTGGGCACCCGGACCTCAGGCAGCTGGGACAGCATCTGCGAGGTCTGTCGTAAATCTTGCAGCGCGGCTTGAAGCCGCGGCTCTTCCTTCAGCCGGGATTCAAGCCGCCGGGTTTCGCGCTCGGAGAGCTCACCGTCCAGATAAGCGGAAAGCTGTTCGAGGTCTTTAAGCGGAAGCTGCTGCAGTCGATTCGTCATGATCCTTCATCCTGTAGACGTAATTCGACCGGCAGAAGTTCCCGATAGCCCTGCAGGCACTCCTGAAGACGGCTACGGGCTCGGGCCAATCGGCTTTTGATCGTTCCCAGCGGCTTGCCAATGGAATCCGCTGCCTCTTTGTAATCGTAGCCCTGGACGTCCACCAGCACGGCCACCACCCGAAACTCGACCGGCAAATTCTGGAGGCATTGCTCCAAGGCCTCAGCCAACGCCTGACGATCAGCGGCAGCTTCGGGTTCCTCGCTTTCCGCTGTGAGCACACCCGAACTATCGACCTCCTCGGGCTCCTCAAGCGGATTCAGTTCTTCCATTGGAGTTTGGGGTCGGCGCTTCTGACGGCGGAGTTCGTCATAGCAGGCATTGGTGACGATGCGCATCAGCCAGGACTTAAAGGAACCGCCGCGGAACTTCTTGATCGCCTGGTAGGCAGAGATAAACGCTTCCTGGCTGGCATCTTCCGCCCCGGCCGGGTCGCCCAGAATGCGAAAGGCGACGTTGTACACCAGCGACTGGTAATCCAGCACCAGCCGGTTGAAAGCCGTCAGATCCCCGCCCTGGGCCAGCTTGATCAGTTCATCCTCGTCCATGCCGCCATGATAGCCCAGGCGCAAGGAGGCCACAAGAGATTGATTAAGAAAGGAAAACGCCCTCTTTTTGAGGGCGCTTTCTTTTCAATCTACCTGCATTCGTTAGTACAGGTCATCCACGTCATCACCGTTGTTGCCATCACCTGAACCTGAACCGGCTGACTCGCCATCGACGGGGTTGCCATCGGGTCCAAGAACCCACCAGGTTCCGCCGAAGGACTCAAAGCCCTGACCGCCAGCGTCGCCAGGGTTGGCGTCGCCAGAGTAGTAATAGAGCGGCCAGCCATTGTACGTGACCTGGCTGCTGCTGTCCTCTCGGGTCAGTGTGCCGAGAAGCGAAGCATCCACCCCTTCGCCGGCCTGTGGTTCACCCTCGGTGGTCAGCGGCGGCCATGCATCTGCGCAACCATCGGCGCAGGTGCTTTCACCTGGGCTATCGGCCGTCAACAGGTAGAGCGTAAGGCCTTCAGGCCCAACCAGGATGGTGCCAGGATCGTGATCGGCTGTCTCCACCGTCACACCGCTCGCCTCCATGGCTGAACCCATGCTCACTTCAAAAGGCTGAACGACGATCTGATCATCCACACGGGCCGGCGGATCGGCGTCGGGGAATTCATATTCGCCTTCGGTGCCGGTGTCCACATGGAGCATGGCGTACAGGGTTGAGGTGGCCGCGTCGGAGTCAACCTCCACGGTGACATTCTCAGTGGTGCCGGCATCCACAGCAGCATGGCCGATCACCGGGCCAGGGGCGCCGTCGGCATCGGCATGGATGACCATCCAGCCAGCTTGTGCGGCGGTAACGGAGTCAACCGTGACAGTTCCCTCGGCCATTTCCTGATCGCTCACGGAAACAGAGGGGGACAGCTCCGACCCTTCCTCTGTCGGCTCAGATGTTGCGGTTTCTATCGGCGCCTCCGTCGGCGCAGGAGCTTCCGTCGTAGCACCGCCGCATGCAGCCAATAGCATCGCCGAGATCGCCAACAAAGCGATCAACAATGTGCTTGGTGTTGTCTTCTGTCTGTACATCACTCACTTCTCCCTTCCTACCTTACGCATCCATATAGGCGGTTTCACCTCTATATACGCAAATATCCACCCAAATGGATCTCTTTAATTACTTAACAATTAAGTTGTGGAAGTTAATTTAGTCTTAGATAGAACACATTAAGGAGAGGGGATGGAGCTACCTATAGATCTACATTCAGTACCTGTGGACCGGTCGGCTCCTCGCTTCCCTCTCGAGGCTCCACCGTCACACCCAGCCCACGAAAACGCTCGATGGCCTCCGGTGCGCGAAGCAATACCACCGAGAACTGCCCGCCCGCTTCCGTCTCAAACAATCCAGCGCTCACCCGCTCCCCCGTTTCATCCCGCAACCAGGCTTGATAAACACTGCCCGATGGCAGGGGCTCCAGCCCCCACGCATACAGCACAGCCACCCGCCGTTCGGGATCATATACCAACGTGCCGAACACATCCTCCCCTTCGACATCGGCTGCCACCGAACTCGGATACGACATCACGGCCATGGCCGTTTGATTGCGGTCGACCTGGGCCTGCAGCCGCTCTTGTACTTGCAGCAGGGAGCCGACGCGCTGCAGCAGCAATAGATTCGCCAGCACCAGCGCTGCAATGCTTGCGCCAACCGCTGCTCTCGCCAGCCAAGGTCCTCGCCAAAACTCGCGCAACCGATCCAACCAGCTGAGGCTATCTTTGGAAACGACTGATTCCACTCGGCTCCGGAGCCCGGGTGGTGGCGCCTTAGAGAGGGGCAAGTGAAGCATCGCCTCTGTGATGCGCGTGTACTCCTTCACCATCTCCTGACAGCCCGGACATTCGGCTAGATGCGCCTCAACGAAGGATCGCTCACCGGAATCGAGCGCGCCCAGCGCGTAGGCCGGGAGCATTCCCTCGATTTCGTGGCAGATCTCACGATGGCTCATCCTGTACCTCCACCATGGTTAACGTCGAATACCTACTCTTTGGATTTATCCGAAAACGCGCCGAACCAACTTTCCCTCAGTTTTTCCATTCCCAATCGGATCCTGGTCTTGGCCGTCCCCAAAGGAATCTCGAGATGGGAGGCAATTTCGCTATGTGAAAGGCCGTGATAATAGGACAGCACGATGGCCTGTCGCTGCTCCTGCGGCAGTTCCTGGAGGGCGAAATACAGCGTTCGCCAACGAGATTCCTCCGTGTTGGACAGCGGAGCACCCATGGCAGGATTCCAGTCCGCCTCGATCTCCACGCTCTCGGCGATATCGGGTCGCCGGTCCTGTTTGCGAAAACGATCAATGGCAGTTCGGCGGGCAATAGTGAGGAGCCAGGCAGAGAAACTGCCCCGGCCCGAATTAAAAGTATCGGCCGAGGTCCACACCTTGACAAAGGTCTCCTGGCTGACCTCCTCTGCTGCTGCTTCATCTTTGGTGAGATACAGCGCCAACCCGTATACCCTGGAGGCAAAAAGGTCGTATATCTGCATAAACGCGTCGCGATCACCAGCGGCCACCCGACGCATTAATTCGGAGGGTTCAACTTCTGGTTGCGAGCTCACAATGGCTGCGATTATAACTCGCCGTTGAAAAGAAGCGAGTTCGCCTGCACAAACGAGGGCCATCCATCCCGACCGCAGCTATACTTATTAATGGAATGAAATCCTCTGGGAGAGGAGCGATATGAGTCCCAACCTGGCTTTCTTTATTGGTCTGGCCACCTTGCTGCTGGCCGTCTATGTCTTCGCCAACCGCCGCATCGAGGCAACCCGCTTGAAAGTGCTTTTAGTTACGCCGCTTATCGCCGCCAGCATCTATTTCATTTATGTGTTCCTTACGCGCTGAGCCGGCGACCGGAACCTTTGCTACACTCTCCTATTAGCCGAGGCAACAAAAGCGAGGCTAGTTGATTCACCAAGAATCGTCCAGTAAAACCGAACCCCCTCTGGGGCGGCGTCTAAAAGACCTGGCCAGCCTTTTCTCCTACTTAGGCGTTGTTGGATTCGGAGGACCTGCCGCCCACATCGCCATGATGGAGGAAGAGGTGGTCCACCGACGGAAATGGCTGGAACGGAATCACTTCCTCGATCTCGTTGGCGCGACCAACCTGATCCCAGGACCCAACTCCACTGAGATGGCCATTCACATCGGCTATATTCACGCCGGGGTACCCGGCTTGCTGACGGCTGGCGCTGCCTTCCTCGCGCCTGCCCTGCTCATGACCACCTTGTTGGCCTGGGCGTACGTTCGGTATGGCTCGCTGCCTCAGGTGGAGCCCTTTTTGTTCGGGATCAAGCCAGCCGTGATCGCCATCATCCTGGGCGCAGTGTGGCGACTGGGCAGGACTGCTTATAAAGGCTGGCGGCTGGGCGTCATTGGCGCGGCGGTGGTAACCGGCGTGTTCCTGGGCTTCAATGAAATACTCGCGCTGCTTATCGGCGCCGTCGTGGGAATGCTGTTTTTGCGCTTCTTCCAGAATCGAACTCCGGGGGAGCTTGCAGCGATCCTCCCTCTGCTGAGCATCGATCTTTATCGCGTTCCAACGGCGCTAGGCAATGCAGCTTCAAAGTTCCTCGCACAAACAGCGCAGGATGTTCCACTGCTTCCATTGGGGCTGTATTTTCTCCGGATAGGTGCGGTGCTCTATGGCAGCGGTTATGTGCTCGTTGCTTTCCTTGAAGGGGGGCTGGTGGATCAGCTCGGCTGGCTTACCCAGCAGCAGCTTCTGGACGCCATCTCCGCGGGCCAATTCACACCCGGCCCGGTGCTGTCCACCTCTGCTTTCATTGGTTTCCAATTAGCGGGATTGCCCGGCGCGCTGATCTCCGCGGCGGCGATCTTTGCTCCCTCTTTCTTGTTCGTGCTGATTTTGAACCCTTGGATCCCAAGACTGCGCGAAAGCCATTGGACCTCCGCCTTTTTGGATGCGGCCAACATCAGCGCCGTCGGCTTGATGGCGGCGGTCACGTTGGAGTTGGGCGTCGAAACGCTGGTTTCCTGGCAAGCCTGGCTGCTGGGTTTGAGCGCCGCCTACTTACGCATTTTCCGGGAGTGGAATCCGGGTCTATTGGTTCTGCTAAGCGGAATGGCAGGCTATCTACTGCTTCAAATTGGGAGCTGAGTCCTGTTTACAGGTAGCGGACAAAGCGGTTTTCGGAGTCGACTAGTGCAATCTTAGGATCGACAGGCCCTTCAGATAATTCGAATCCCATGATGATGATCTGCTCGCCCGGCCGGATCAAATGGGCGGCCGCGCCGTTCATGGCAATGACACCCGAACCTCGCTCGCCCACAATCACGTAGGTGTCCAATCGTGCCCCTGAGCTGTTGCTCACGACCTGCACTTTCTCGCCGGGTTCAAGCCCCACAGCCTCTATCAGTTCCTCATCAATGGTGATGCTGCCGATATAGTTGATGTCGGCATCGGTCACGGTTGCTTGGTGAATTTTTGCGTGCAGGTACCAGCGCATGGAACATGGGCTCCTTTGTTGAAGCATGATTGGTATACAGTTTCCGAATTCTAAGCGCGGCGCTCTTTCCCAACAAGGTGAAGCCACTGGACGTCACTCATTACAATGGAACTGAAGGATTCACACCGTTTGCTGAAAAGGAGCTGAAATGAGCATTAACCAACGGATCGCGCTGCTTCTGGTTGCCATCTGGCTCATTCTTTTTGGACTTTCAGGTCTTGGGCTTGATATGGGGATCTTGGTGGCACTGCTTGCGCTGGTCGCCGGCATTGTGCTTCTTATCGCCGAATGGTAAAGGTGTAAATGAACCCCGTCCTCCAAAAATTTTGCGGGGTTAACGGAGCTTTTAGATACCGACGTTAGGATGGAACTCGCTTCAGGGACCTTTTCTGCTTTGGAGACGGGGGCTCTGGGCAAATAACCTACTTGCGAACGAATGGAGATAAATCATGAAAAGATACTGGAAAACCTTGCTGCTGCTCTTGGCGACCGCGGCGCTGTTGTTAACCGCTTGCGGGCCGCAAACGGCCGAACTCGAGGTCACCATGACCGATTTCGCCTTTGATCCGGCCGAAGTCAGCGTGCCGGCCGGCGCGGAGGTCACGCTCACACTCACGAACGACGGCAGCGTCGAGCATAACTGGGTGCTGATGGAGAGTGGCTACACGGCCGAGGCGCCGTTCAACGAGCAGGACCAGGAGAATGTGTCCTTCGAAGCTTCGGTTCTTCCCGATGAAACCGAGACGGTGACCTTCACCGCGCCTTCCGAATCGGGCACCTATCAGATCGTGTGCAGTATCGAAGGCCATCTGGAAGCCGGCATGGAAGGAACGCTCATCGTCGAGTAGCTGACACGCCAATATTGAATCACAAAAGGGCGGAGGCCAACTCCGCCCTTTTTCTATCCCTGATCACGTTCTATTGATTGCGTGCTCTGCCCCAGTTGTGCCAATGATTGCGCGATCTTCGGATCGAAGTGCACATCCATCTGCTGGAAGGCAATAACGATACCTGCCTCCTTCAAACCCCACCAGATAGCTTCGTTGAGATTTGAAAGCCGGCGGCGTGCATGCCAGGGGTTGTCCATCCACATGGCCACATCAAAGATCACTGCCGAATTGCCGAATTCCTGCAGGAACACCTGCGCATTGGGCTCGCTCATTTTCCATTCGATCTCGTCCAAGATCTTTACAAGCGTTCTCCGGACAACATTCAGGTCAGATTCATAGGACACGCCGACGCGCGTTTGCAGGCGGTAAGACGAATCCTCCAAGGTGAAATTCTTAACCGTGGATTGGACCAGCGTGCTGTTGGGAACAATCAATTCCTCACCATCACGGGAGCGCACGATGGTGGCCCGAATCCCGGATTTACGCACCTTGACGATGGTGCCTTCCACTTCCAGAACGTCACCGATCCGGATGGTGCGCTCCGTCAACAGGATAACCCCCGCCACGAAGTTCTGGGCGATGTTTTGCATGGCGAAGCCCAGACCTACGGCAAAAACCGCGCCGGCGGCGAACATCGTGCCGAGCTCGATGCCGATGGTCTGTAGGGCGATAGCAAAGCCAATGACAAGAAGGAAGTAATGAAGCAAACTCAGCACGGTTTCGGCAGCCTGCTCATCGGCCATGCCGCGCCGCCTCATCATTCGGCGGATCCCGCGCCGAATCACGCGCGAGATCCAGAAAGTTGCCAGGATGACCAACAGCGCGGTCAACGCCGTGGCCAGCGTCACTGAGGTGTTACCGACCTCAATCATTTGGATGTTGAGGAGGAATTGGAGCCTGGCGAGGAAATCAGCCATGTGTTCTCAATCTCAGGGTCTATTCCCTTGCTTCCGTCCCGGATTCCCGCTCCTTGGCCAGCCAGTACTGTAGAAGCTGCTGACGATCGCGCTCGGACAGCAGGTCCGTTTTTTCCATGGCGGCCTTGAGCCCATCGTAATCACCGGCGAAGAAACCGTCGGTTATTTTTTCGGTAAGCTCCTGGCGGATGGCATCTCGTTCCCAATCAGCTGGCACTGGATATCCATTCACTTTCGCAACACACGTAATTTAGGCAACAGTCAGGATAGGTTCCATTGTAGACGAGCCCGCCAACCAGCGTCAAAGCAGTTGGAACAATTTTTCCAACAATGATGGACCTCACCCAGCGAACTTATCCGGTGGCTGCTCTTGCAGGAGCCAATCCACGAAGGCCCGATTCGTGAGCGCGCCGGGGCGCGCCTGCCGTACCAGCTCGATGGCTTCCTGCGCTGGGTGACCCAATTCGATCAGCGTTCGACCGGCGATGAGACCCGACCGGTTGATGCCGGCGGCGCACTGCACAGCCACCCTCATCCCGGAATTCAGCAGTCCGGCGACCCAGCGGCTGATGGCGCGTACCTTCTTGTCGGAGGGCATGGGTCCATCGTCGATGGGCCAGTGAATGGTGATCAGGCCGTGTCGCTGCGGGGGCCTCTGTCTGTTCAGGACCACCACCGCGTCAAGGTCCTGGGATTCCTGAAACTCAGAGTAGGAGGTCTGGAACAGTCCGGGGATGATTTGGTCCATGGGGTTCCCTAACACAGAGTATCCGGATTGGCATTCTTCATTCTAAAGCAGGTTGCGATGGCAGTGGAAAGGGCAGAGTTTAGATGGAAGGAAGAGGCGTGCAGCCGCAAACTTATGGTTCGGGAAGATTCGAAAAGCCATGTAGATGAACATTGCTTTGGCTGTGCTCAATGCTCCAAGCTATTATCTCTGGACTCTTAACTCTAGACTCTTAACTTCATTTAAATGAAAAGCCCCTTGGCGATGGCCTACTCTCCCAGGCCGTCTCCAGCCAAGTACCATCGGCGCTGGCGGGCTTAACTTCCGGGTTCGGGATGGGACCGGGTGTACCCCCGCCGCTCTTATCACCAAGAGGCGAATTCACAGTATTTATTTTTTATAACAATCGAATAGCGGCGACGACGTCTCGGAGAAAAGCACCAAATTCTCCGTATCACAGACTAAGCCCTCGGCCATTAGTACAGCTTAGCTCAACGCATTGCTGCGCTTACACATGCTGCCTATCTACAGATAGTCTATCTGCGGCCTTACTCCCTATGCGGGATGAGGGATCTAATCTTGGAGCGAGCTTCCCACTTAGATGCATTCAGCGGTTATCCCTGCCAGACGTAGCTACCCAGCTATGCCGTTGGCACGACAACTGGCACACCAGCGGTCTGTCCACCCCGGTCCTCTCGT
>JBKHKF010000392.1:0-2813 GCA_046537745.1 Anaerolineales bacterium
GGTTCGGCCTCTGGGTCCTCGGTGGGCTCAGCGAATTCAACCACGATCAGCCGTTTGCCGGTGCCGACTTGCGGTGCGGCCAATCCTACGCCATGGGCTGCCCGCATGGTCTCGACCATGTCACTCGCCAATCGGCGCAGGTCGGAATTGAAAGCGCGCACTTTCTCGGCTTCAGCCCGCAAGATGGGATCAGGCGGTGTGACGATTTCAAGGATAGACATCGATATCCGGATCTTCCCTCGCTTCAGGATGCTGTGAGGTCATCTCATCGTGGTAAGCGCCAAGCCATTCTATCATTTCGCGCCGTCGCTGTTGCTCTTCGCTCTGCCGCTGTTTGGCCATGAAAGCCTCCTGCGCCCGCACGATGTCCTGCTGCACCATTCTTGGGTGAAACACACCTTCAAAATCGAGCTGTTCGGCGCCGACGTTGACACGGACAACGCCGAAATCCAGCACCAGGCCGATGATGCCGCGCCGATCCACCTCTGTGCTGAGGATGTTTTCCAGCGGGGCGGCCCGGCGCAGCTCTCGCCCAAGCGGCTTGCGATACACGTCGAGAATATGGGTGGGCGAGACTTGATAAATGTCGTTCGCCCAATCTGCGAATTGATAGATCCACCAGCCGAAGAGCAGGAGAGCCGCTCCACCCGTCGCCAATAGGAAGGGCCCTGTCGGAGCAAGTTCGATCCAACCCGCCAGCCGGGCGCCGGCCAGCCCTGTCACAAGCAGCAACAGCAGGGACGGCAGCCCGATTCGACCGAGCAGCACAGCCCAATGTTTCCGGTAGGTGATGACCCCGTGGTGCTCGAAGCGAAGCTCGAGGTTCCAGTGGTTCAAGCCGATGTCCGGCGTTGCCTCATTGTCCTTGGCCGGCTCAAGGGATTCGGCAGGATCTGCTTGCGCGGGTTCTGCTGCTTGCTCCTCGCCGTTCAGGATCTGCCGGACCGCCTCAAGTTTGCTGGCTCGATCCTCATTGCGATCTGAGAGCTGCAAGCGGCGCCAGCGTTCTTCAATGACGGCCGCCACTGCACGTGGCGAGCCAATGTGACGGAAGCGGATCTGCCCGGTGTAGGTTCGGGTGATGACATCGCCGTAGCCCAACCAGCGGCCAATTACATCGCTGCTTACGCTCACGGCCAAAACCTGATGGAGCGGCGCCTCGACCTGGCTGTCGTAAATGGCGACAACCTTTTCGACCCAAACCACGCGCTGATCGGTGACGATGTAGTAATCGTTGCGCCAGTCCACCCACAGCCAAAGACCATAGGCTAAGGCAGCGATGCCGAAGAAGCCGGCGATGTATGGAAGCAGCGGCGGCGAGGCGACTATCGACCAGAAGCCCAGTGCAACGGCAGCGGCAGCCAGTAGCAGCGGAATGGTCATTGAGAATGCCAGTCGCGCGACATGCTTCCGGGCCAGCGCGAAGATGGCTTCATCTTCGCGCAGCCACCCGAATCGCATCTGCCAGGAGAGCTCCTGGCTTGCAGCCGCAAGCTGGAGGCTCTCCAGTGCGCTTGGATGATCTTCTAGGAAGGGGAAGAGTTCGTTCTTTTCCCAGAACAGGATTTCGGTGGGCTCCATGGCCCGTGCGGCCGCCCGAGTGCGATGGCCGGAAAGAAGAGCACCGACCCCCAGCAGCCCTCCTTGCTCCTCCTCACCAAGCCGGGTGAAGGTGCCGTCGCTTGCCTCCTGCAGGAGTTCAACGCGACCATTGTGGATCAAACGCAAGCCGCCCGGTGGCTCACCCTCACCGAGGATAATCTCCCCCGCTTGATAATTTCGCTGCCCAAGTGATTCCGCAAGGTTTACAAGTGATCCTTCCGGCAGACCCCGCAGAAAATGTGCTAGCTCGAGCTGGCGTACGACCTCCTCGATTTTCATGGCCCGATTGTAGCATGTAGGAAGGAAAACACACCTGAGCCGGCGTGGCTCCATCGGCGGTGAAGAAAGGAATTTTGGTAGATGAGCTTTTCGAATGTGCGAGAAGACCCTACAGGCTGATCCGTCACTTGAAAGCAGGCGGGGCTTAACTCCTGACGCTGGCTTTCCTAAGATGTAACAAAGGCACTTCGATTGTAGAGAGGATGGCTTGTGGAATATCAGGATTTTATCAACAAGGTTGAGGAGCAAGAGGGCGTGGGAGGCCGGGCGGAGGCGGAACGCTTGACCGAGATCGTACTATCCCGCTTGGCCCTTCGACTATCCCGCGCAGAACGGTCCGATACGGCGGGCGAACTGCCAGATCAACTCAAGGTGTATTTCGACTCAGGGGAAGAGCGGGAGATTCTGCCTTATCGGGAGTTTGTCAATCGAGTTAACTCGGATTATCCAGGGGCCTATACGGAGACCGAGGTGAGGATCCGGGCTGTCCTGGTGGCACTGAGGGAGGCGATTTCCGAGGGACAATTCCGGGATATTCTTGAAGATCTGCCGGTGGAATACGGCTTGGCTTTCTCGGGAGGATAGCCTCAGGCTTGGCGCTTCTCACATATTTCAGCAGACACACCCTGTTGCCTGTTCAAATGGCAAGGCCCCGCCCGCAGGCCTGATAAACCCGATCTGATCCAGGCGGGAACTTTTGTCTGTGGACCTATGGTGGAGTGAACCACCTGAGGTGGCAGCGACGGCCCTTGAACCCGGGCCTATGCTATAATCGCCGCGATTTCGGGGAGGTAAGCTTTGGCCAAACGGGGTTCCCGTAGAACATCCAGGAAAAAGAGAAAGTCAAACGGCATTGGCGGGCGGGTCCTAGAGGGACCCGTTCGGGCTATCAAGGACCTGGCCGGCCGCGGCTGGAAGGCCGCCCTGGAGGG
>JBKHKF010000393.1:0-2810 GCA_046537745.1 Anaerolineales bacterium
GCAAAAACCGCTGGAGGAATTTCACCATGAATTTTGGGCCGCGCCCGCTGGATCAAGCCGAAGGACAAATCCTCGCGCATAACATCGCCGACGAGGATGGCCGTCGGCTTCTTCGCAAGGGCCACATCCTTTCAAACGAAGACCTCGATCGAATACGGCAGCTGGGTTGGAACGAGGTTTATGTGGCCGAGCTAGCGCCCGGCGATTTGAATGAGGATGAGGCTTCCTGGCGTCTTGCCCAGCTGCTTTCGGGAGCCAATCTCGAACTCCAGGGTCCGACCACGGGACGCACCAACCTGCTCGCCAAGGAACATGGTCTGCTGCGGGTGAAAACCAATCTTTTGGCGGCAGCCAACCGGGTCGCTGGTGTGACCATCGCCACACTTCCGCCCAATCGAGTGGTTCCGGCGCACCAGCTCGTTGCCAGCGTCAAGATCATCCCTTATGGACTCCCCGCCGATTCGCTCGAACCCCTCCATCCGGCAGCGAAACAGAACAATGCTGCCGTGATGCTTGATCCGCTCAAGCCCAAGTCCGTTCATCTGATCCTGCATGGATCCAGCCGGGTCGAGGATTTTTTGCAACGGACATTTCTTCCGCCGATCCAGCAGCGAGTGGAATCGCTGGAATCTGAACTGACCACGACACAGTTCGTGCCCTTCAACCAGAAGGATGAGTTGGACAGTCTATCGCGCCAGCTGACCTCATCTTGTGAGGAGGGCGCAGACCTGATCATTGTCGCCGGTGAGACGGCTATCATGGATTCCGACGATTTAATTCCAAATGCCGTGCGGCTCGCTGGCGGTGAGGTGGAGTGCGTCGGCGCGCCGGTGGATCCAGGGAATCTGCTGATGCTTGCATATCTCGGAAGCACCCCTGTGCTTGGCGCGCCGGGCTGCGCTCGTAGCCCCAAAGAAAATGTGATCGACTGGGTGCTGCCTCGCCTTTTGGTCGGCGAGAGACTCAACAGGGAGGACCTCATCGCCATGGGGCCCGGCGGGCTGCTGGCCGAGATCAAAGATCGTCCAATGCCCCGCCAGGCAAGCCAAAGGGCCTAGATTTCCCGGCATCATCAATGAATGCTGATAAAAATGCGAAAAGCTGATTTATCTGAAGGAAAAAATCAAACTATGACCGAAGAAGAGATCCAGCTCGATCCTGAAAAGCAGGAACAGGCCAGGAATTACGCTCGGATCAGGCGACGGCTGATGGCTTTTGAGATGCTGCTCAGCACGGTCTACCTGATCCTGTGGCTGGCCGTGGGCTGGCACCGGCAAATTCAACCTGTACTTGAAGGCTGGTTCGGCGCCGGGATTCCCTGGTGGCTCCGTCTGCTGCTGACAGCCGCAGTGATCGGCCTGCCCTACGCCGTGATCACCGCTCCGATCAGTTACTACAGCGGCTTTGTGCTCCCCCACCGATTCGATCTTTCCACCCAGTCCCTGCAGGATTGGCTCATCGACCAGATCAAAGGGATGGCCGTTTCCCTGGCGCTTGGCCTCCCTTTGCTGGTGGGGCTCTACGCTGTCATCCGGAATGCCCCCGAGACCTGGTGGTTATGGGCGGCCGGCCTGTATACGCTGGTCACAGCGGTGTTAGCCGCGCTGGCGCCTGTCCTGCTGCTGCCCATCTTCTTCAACGTTGAACCGCTTTCTGAAGATTATGAGACGCTGCGCCAGCGCCTGATACGTTTGGCCCGCTCGGCCAGCACCAAGATCGAAGGTGTGTTTGAGATCGATATGAGCCGGCGTACCAAGGCCGCCAACGCCGCCCTGACTGGTCTGGGCAAAACGCGGCGTATTCTCCTGGGGGACACGCTGCTGGAGGAGTTCAGCGAGGACGAGATTGAGACCATCCTGGCGCACGAATTAGCCCACCATGTCCATGGCGATATCCCGCTGTCCATCGCAGTGCAGTCCCTGCTCAACTTCGTCAGCTTCCTGGTGCTTTATCTCGGATTTCGAGCGCTCTTGCCCATGCTTGGCCTGACCAGCCAGGCGGACCCGGCGGGGCTGCCGCTGGTCGCGCTGCTGCTTGGCGCCTTCGCCCTCGTCACCATGCCGCTGACCAATGCTTACTCGCGCTGGCGGGAGCGGCTGGCGGATGAATACGCACTCAACCTGACCCGCAAACCGAAAGCTTTCGCCAGCGCCATGACGCAGTTGGCCAATCAGAATCTGGCCGAAGCGGATCCGGAAGCCTGGGTTGTCTGGCTCCTTTATTCTCACCCTCCGCTCAAAGAGCGGATTGCGCGCGCGGTTCAGAAGCAAGCGTACTTCGAGTTCGAAGCCGTGGGTGCGGATCCTGTCGGCCCGCAAGGATGAAAAAGAGCCTGACCGGTGCGGTCAGGCTCTTAATTCTCACTGGAATTGACGGCTAAATCTTAAACTTTCCATCCTCATAGATCAGCTCATCATCGACCAGGATGCGGCCGCCTTCTTTCATATCGGTGACCATATCCCAATGGATGATGCTTTCGTTGGTGCCGCCGGCTTCTTCGATGCCCTGGCCCAGGGCGATGTGAATGGTGCCGCCGATTTTCTCGTCGAACAGCGTGTCGCCGCTGTAGCGATCGATGGCGTAGTTGGTGCCAATGGCGAACTCACCCATAATTCGAGCGCCTTCATCTTGATCGATCTGACTGAGCAGATAGTCCTCACCCTTGCGGGCGCTTGCCTCAACAACACGCCCGTCCTCGAAGGAGAGTGCAACCCCTTCAACCTGCCGCCCCCCCAAAATCGAAGGATAGCTGAACTCAATTCGCCCTTGCGCACTGTCCTCAACCGGACTGGTGAAGACCTCGCCACTGG
>JBKHKF010000394.1:0-2801 GCA_046537745.1 Anaerolineales bacterium
ACCGGGAGGGGCGCCGGGTTCGACTGCAGCCCGCCAATCCAACCATGGAGCCCATCTTTATCGAGAACCCAGAGCAGCTAGAGGTTCAGGGCAAAGTGATGATGGTGCTTCGACAGCTGAACTAGTCGCAGGAATTTGAACTTTCAAGCACCCGCTGATCATCCAGCGGGTGCTTTTGATTCGCTTGGGCCAGCCCGACCAATGATCCAGGCACGGTGTCTTATAGGCCCATTGTTCGGAAATGCCGGGATATCTTTTTGGCTACTCCCGATGCTCTCGCCATCGCCTATTCATGGCCTTGCTCATGAGATGGCTGTTGCCATGGATCGGCTGGATATCATTTGCTGCTGCCGTCGAGGTTCATTGCCCGGCTCGGCCGGACGAGCCTCGCGTACAATTGTGGACAAATGACGAGTCATTTTAATCTGGTACAGTTGCCAATCCACATTTCAATCAGCAAGACAGGAGGGTGAAACCTCGGTGGCAAAGGGCATTCAATCAATGGACGCGCTCAAACAGGCACAGGCCGAGTTGGAAAATGCCAGTTCGGCTGGTGACGCCCGATCGATCAGTATTGCCAGCATGAAGGTTGGATTGATCCTGGCCGACCGCAAAGAGCAAGACTCGGCGGTTGAGCACGCGGACCGGGCTATTGAGCTCGCGGAGAAATTGGAGGATCCACCTTTTTCGCTCATGCAATGGGGCAACCGGGGAGTGATCCTGGCAAAATTGCGAAGCCAAGCCGAAGCGATCGCAAGCTTCCGCAAGGCGCTGGAGCTGGCGCGGTCGTTGGGGGATGAGCAGCTTGAATGTGAAGCACAAAGCCGCTTGGGGAAGATTTTGATGGAAGCGGGTGAGATGGGCGAGGCATTCGCGCACTTTGAATCTGCGCTTGCCTTAGCGGAAAAACTTGAGGATCTCCCTCGCATAATGCAGAATCTCAAACACCTTGGGATTGTCAGTTTGCGCAAAGAGGAGCTTGACCAGGCCGCAGCATACTTCGAACAATCCCTTGAGATCGCTACCGGACTGGAGGCAGCGGCAGCTCGACAGCAATTGCTAAAGGAGCTTTCCAACATCCATCTATCGCAAGATGAAACCGGCAAGGCGGCCGCCCGTTTGGAACAGCTGGCAAATGCCGCCCGCCAAATTGGCGATAATCCATCTGAAAAGGCCGCGCTGGTAAAGCTCTTGCGACTCTATAAGGATACGGATCAGCGGGATCTGGTCGTCGAATGGATTGAAGAGGCTTACCGGCGAGCCAGCAGAATGGACGAACCTCGCTGGCAGGATTCCCTTCGCTCCGACCTGCTTTCTATGTATCTGGAAGGCGGCGAGTACGAGAAGGCCATCGAGCCGCTTCAACAGGCCATTGAAGAGGCGGCAACCAAACGTCGGCTTCCCGAGCAGCTTAACTTGATGGTCGAACTTGCCAACGTGCATTATGAGCTTGAACAGTTCAATCGGGCCATCGATTTATATCAGCGAGCGCTCAGCCTGGCTGAGGAGATCGAGGACAAGTTAGCCATCATCCGCCTGCTTCAACGGCTAGGCGCCGCCTATGCGGACAAGGGTGAGCCCTCGGTGTCGCTGGAATATGCGGAGCTGGCGTTGAATCGGGCCGAGCAGGCCGGCGATCCAAAGCTGTTGGGCGAACAGCGGGTGCTGGTCGCCCTGACCCTGGAGGACATGGACAGGACCGAGGAGGCGCTGCAACTGGCGCGTTTGGCGGTACAAGATTTCCAACAGGGAAACGAAGATGCGTTAGCACAGGAAGCTGCCCGAATCGTGGCTGAGCTGGAACGTTGATAACCAAAACTCACCTAATTGCGGCCAAAGAAAAGCGGGCAATCAACCATGGTCGGGCCGTGCGATGGCGATGAAGCCGGGCGCATCAGGTTGGATGGGCTCCAGGCTGTAGTTGCGATAGCCGTCTTCCAATCGGAGCCCGGCTTCTCCGAGCATATCTTTTAGCTTTTCAATTGTACGAAGGTGATACCGTGTGGGGATGGTGGTTCGCTGCGTGTGCCCATCCGGTGTCATCTCTTCGTAATGCCAGTTCACCTCGTACGTCGTCTCATTGAGCCGCCGTTGTGCGGCGGACACCTGCACATCCGTGCCGCGTTCCGGCTCGTGGAACTCGTCGATGATTTCTCCCTGCTGCGTTTCCAGAATGCGAGGCTGCTTCGCTGCAGGCAGGTCCATGGCGAGGATGCCATTTGGTGGCAGCAGTGACCGAATACGGGATAAGGCTGCCCGGAATTGTGGATCGGGCAAGTAGGCCATGGTGCTGCAGGGTGAGATGATCAAGGGGAAATTTCCTGTCAGCGGCAGCGATTCCACCCTGGCCTTGATCAAGTGGACTTTGACGGTTGGATCCCCTGAAAGCTGAAGCGCCAGACGGCGGAGCATCGCCGTATCCGAATCCACACCAACACAGGTTTTCCCGTGCTTGGCCAATTGCAGCAGAACGCGTCCGGTGCCGCAGCCGAGCTCCAGGATGGGGCCGCCCGCAGTTTCGGCCAGCTGCTGGTAGAAGGCGATATCCTCATCGAAATCCGCGTACTGCGCCTGAAAGTAACGGGCCAGGTCGGCTTCACGGTCCCCTTTGGTGTTGCGGAAGGCCACCTCGTTCACCTTTCTATTGTGGGCGCAGGGTGCAAGCAATCAGTCCCATTCTTGGCCGCTACCTTGACCCTGAGGCTTTGCCGGAATTATACTGACCGGGATCGGGGCGTAGCGCAGTTCGGTAGCGCACCGCGTTTGGGACGCGGGGGTCGGCGGTTCAAGTCCGCCCGCCC
>JBKHKF010000395.1:0-2796 GCA_046537745.1 Anaerolineales bacterium
GCTTTGACCATGCCCGGACCCCCGGTAGCGAGTATGAGGCTGGTGCGTTTGTGCTTCATCAATTCCTGGGTGCCGTCCAACGAGACGGTGCTCAGGCACTGCACCAGGTTGGGTGGTGCCCCGGCGCCTTGTGCAGCCTCGGCCATGACCCGGGTTGTCTCCACGCAGCTGTTGACGGCACTTGGGTGGGGCGCGTGCACAATCGCGTTGCGGGCTTTCACCGCGATCAGTGTCTTGAATATCAACGTCGAGGTCGGATTCGTACTTGGGCTTAGCGCGGCCACAACCCCGACCGGCCAGGCAATTTCCACGAGGCCTTTGGCGTCGTCCCGCTTAATAACGCCCACGGTCGGAATATCACGGATAGATTCCCATACATTTTTGGCGCTGAATTCATTCTTGATCCGTTTGTGGGCGGCCACACCGTAACCCGTCTCCTCATGGGCCATGCGACCCAGGCGGTCGGAGGCTTGGAAAGCAGCCTCCATCATCGCTTTGCAAACACGATCCACCTGCTCCTGCGAAGCCTCAAAGAATTCCAAATAGGCTTGGTAGGCAGCTTCGGCTTTGTGCCGAGCCTCCTGGATGGACCTCAGATCCTTGTCGTAATTCTCAGCCATCATGTTCTCACTCTGCTAAGACTTGCGGAAGGTCACATCGCCATCAACTTCGAGCGAATCGATGACAGCCATGATGACGGTGTCCACCGGGGATTGATCCGTTTGATCGGTCTGGCGGGCGGCGCTGCCCTGAGCGATGAGCACCAGGTCGCCAACGCCAGCTTCAACGACGTCCACGGCGACCAGCGGTTTGCCGGTGATTTCACCGGATTCATCGGTCTCCCGGACGACAAGCAGCTTCCGGCCGTGAAGCTTATCCTGTTTGATCGTCGAGATAGTTACTCCGACGACTTTGGCGATCTTCATGCTCGGCTCCTGGGCTCAGTGGCTATGCTCGGGATTCCGGAATTTACGGATCCCGGTGCGTTGATTCAAGCTGCGTTGGTATCGTCGACGATCTTGCTGCCGGCGACGATCCATTTGCAGGATCATGTCAATTTCCAATAATGCCTCTTGATCGTATTCGCAGTTGCCACACACGTCGCAGGTCCAGGCGGGAAAATCGGGCGCGCTGATGAAACTGCCCTCATGCCAGGCACAATAGAAGGCAAGCTTGGGGTGCAATTTGCCGACGTGGCATTGCGGGCATGGATAGATCTGGTGCTTGAAAAGGCTAGTAGCCATTAGCGCTCACTTCGCTGGGCTCAGCTTCTCCCCGTGCTTCACTGACGATGCGAACTCCGGCGCTGGCGCCGATTCGCGTTGCGCCCGCTGCCACCATGCCCTGCGCATCAGAGTAGCTGCGGATCCCGCCGGCGGCTTTGACCCCCATTTGTGGGCCGACCACGCGTCGCATTAGAGCGACATCCTCGACGGTGGCGCCGCCAGGGCCAAACCCCGTGGATGTTTTGACAAAGTCGGCGCCGGCCTCCTTCGAGAGCAGACACCCGGCGATCTTCTCCTCCTCCTCAAGCAGCGCCATTTCCAAAATGACTTTCACCAGGACGTCGCGCTGATGACAAACCTGAACGACACCGCGAATATCCTGGGCGACGTTGGTGTAATCGCCGGCTTTGAGGGCGCCGATATTCACTACCATGTCGATCTCGGTGGCGCCGTTCTTGATGGCATCCAGTGCCTCGAAGGCTTTCACCTCGGGCAGGGTTGCACCCAATGGAAAACCGATTACGGTGCAAACCTCCACCTCAGATCCCTTCAGGAGCGTGGCGGCCAACTCGACGTGGGTTGGGTTCACACAAACGGAGGCAAAGCCGTATTTACGGGCTTCAAAACAAAGTTGGGCGATCTCATCTGATGTGGCTTCGGCTTTGAGCAGCGTGTGATCGATGGACCTGGCAACCTGCTTATCGGCAGGGACAGCACCCAGGCCCGAGCTGACGCGCGAAGCACCAGCTTTGACCACCTGACCGACTTCATCCATGCAGGTTTGCACGCAGAACCCTTCGTAGCATTCCTGGTGGCACAGCTCGCCGGTGTTCTGCTCGGCCTCAGCCTCTGCCATTGCCAGCAGGACCTCACGGGTGACGGTTTCAACGATGGTTTGGACGAGTCTCTTGTCGTATTTATCCGTATTCATTAATGGCTGCTACTCACGACGGCTGTAACGTTTTTCGATGTCGGTAATCTTATCCACCCGGCGAGCGTGACGGCCGCCCGCGAAGGGTGTCTCTAGCCAGACTTCCAGAATCATTTGAGCCATGGCTGGACCGGTCAATCCCGATCCCAAGCTTAATACATTGGCGTTATTGTGCTCCCGCGAGTTGCGAGCGGTCGCCTGATTGTAGCATAGGGCTGCCCGGGCTCCAGGGACCTTATTGGCGGCCATGCAGCTGCCGATTCCCGCGCCGTCTATAACGATTCCACGCCATGCGGCGCCGCTTGCCACTTGGGTCGCGACAGCTTCTGCAATATCGGGGTAATCGGTGGAGCCATCAGGCTGCTGGCTGTGATCCGTCACCCGAAAACCCTTCTCTGCGAGGAGTTTCATGAGGCCCTCCTTCAAGCTCTGCGCGCGGTGGTCGGCGCCAATCGCGATAACGCGGGTGCTGCTTCCTTTCTGGGACGCAGTTTTTTCGGCCTCGCCAGTGACTCGGCGAACGACATTGGCTACCAGGCTTTCCAGTTCGTTCTCGTTGATCGCCTTTGCCATGGTCTATTCTCCAGATAACCGGGAAGGGATGCCGGTCACTTTGGCCGGCACGTGCTTGGAGATTCT
>JBKHKF010000396.1:0-2794 GCA_046537745.1 Anaerolineales bacterium
GGGTAATCCTCCGGGCGCCGGGAATCGTCAATGCTCGGCTGGCCGATGTTGACCAGCCAAAATCGGCCATCGGGAAAATCAGCCGGCTGTGCTCCCTCGGATGGGATCTGATCAACGTTCACGCTGAACACGCCGCCAAATTCACCCTCTCGAAAACGTGGCAGAGCAAACCAAACGGTCGCACCTCCCATGCCGGCCATAAAGACCGCCATGGAGGCTCCCCATAAGTAATAAAGAAATTCCCGTCTCGACAATGGGGGGGATGATTGCTCTTCAGCCTTGTCGTTGGCTTTCGCCATGGGCGATCTCCTCCTGGGTTGGACTGTGAAGTTCGTAAAACGTGGGAGGCTGGCTCATCACACCGCCTCCCAAACTGGGGCATCCTCAAACAAGTGATATTAGTAACATACCGGATAAAGCGTGTCAATTATTGCTCGATTTCCCCTGAAGGTCAAATCTGAAAACGAGCCATGTATAATGACCCCATGCAACCACCCAATCTCCCAAAACCGCAGGTCATTCGCAATCAACAGGAACTCCTCGAAATCCTACCCCAACTGAACTCCGGCGACTCCCTGGCGGTCGACACCGAGTCCAACAGCCTGCACGCCTACCAGGAGCAGGTTTGCCTGATTCAATTTTCCACCCGCCACCGGGACCTGCTGGTTGATCCCTTGGCGATTGATGACCTCAGCCCGCTGGCACCGCTCTTGGCGGACCCTGGATTGGAAAAGATTTATCACGCCGCGGAATACGACATTATGACCCTGAAGCGAGATTTCGGCTTCGAGCAGGAGAATCTCTTCGACACATACATCGCCGTCCGTACGCTCGGTTGGGAGAACTCCGGACTGGCAAGTATCCTGGAGACAGCCTTCGATATCAAGTTGAAAAAACGATTCCAGCGGGCGAACTGGGCCAGGCGTCCGCTCCCCGATGAGATGCTGGACTACGCCCGTTTCGACACCCATTTTCTCATCCCCCTGCGCGATCAACTGACCGATAAACTGAAAGAAACCGGCCGCTGGCAAGAAGCCAAGGAGCTTTTCGAATTGCAGGCGCTGGCGCCGCCTCATTCCAACGGCTTCGATCCGGATGGATACTGGGAAGTCGGCGATACCCGGCGGCTCAGCGGACGCCAGGCCGCCATTTTGCGAGAGCTATATTTGTTTCGAGAGAAAGAAGCGAAGCGCCGGGATGTCCCGCCCTTCATCGTGCTGGGCAACCGGAGCATGCTCTCCCTAGCGAAAAACCCGCCAGCGACAAGAGAGGAACTGCAGCAAATTCGAGGCATGTCCGGCAAGCGGCTGGAGCGCTACGGCGACGATGCACTGAACGCCATTCGCCGCGGTCAGCAGGCACCCACCCCCGAGCGGCCAAAGACTCGGCGGACGCCGGACGAGGTGAGAGACCGTTTCGAGCGGCTACGCAACTGGCGTAAGCACACCGGACGCCAGCGTAACATCGACTCCGACCTTGTGCTCCCTCGTGATTATCTTTGGGATATCGCCCATAGAAATCCTCAAACCGCCGATGAACTGCGAAGCGTTCTTCAGCCCTTGGAGTGGCGCTTCCAGCATTATGGGGACGACATTCTCAAGATCTTGAAGGAATAAGCCCAACCCGCTCAACGTGAAAGGAATCAGCATGCAGATAGGATTCCATGGCGCCGCCCGCACAGTGACAGGGTCCCGTCATTTGCTTCAGGTCAACGGACGCAGCCTGCTGCTTGACTGCGGCCTTTACCAGGGCCACCGCAAAGATAGCTACAAAGTCAATCAGAATTTTCCCTTCGACCCGACGGCGCTGGATGCCGTTCTGCTCTCCCACGCGCACATCGACCACTCCGGCAACCTGCCGAACCTGGTCAAGCAGGGCTTCTCCGGCCCGATTTACGCCACCCATGCGACGACGCACTTGACCGATATCATGCTGCGTGATTCCGCGCATATCCAGGAGGGCGACGCCGCCTACCTCAATAAAAAGCGGAGCAAGAAGGGGGAAGAGCCCATCGAACCAATCTACACCAGTGTGGAAGCGGCCCAGGCCAGCCGCCAGCTGGTGGGCCAAGACTACAACGGGGCCTTCGAGCCAATACCGGGTGTGACCGTGTCTTTTATCGAGGCCGGGCATATCCTGGGTTCGGCAGCAGTGGTGCTGGACATTGAGGAGAACGGGAAGCGCACGCGTCTGATGTTCTCAGGAGATATCGGCCGGCCCGAGGTTCCATTGCTGCGAGATCCAGTGCTGCCCGACGAGATCGATTATCTGATAATGGAATGCACCTACGGCGATCGGCCGCACCACCACCCAGGGAAAGCCGAGGATGAGCTCCGCCACGTGCTCGACAGAACCCTGGATCGCGGCGGCAAAGTCATCATCCCAGCCTTCGCTGTTGGCCGAACCCAGCTTTTGATTTACATACTTCACCAGCTTATCGACCAAGGTGAAATCCCGAGTATTCCCGTGTTTGTCGACAGCCCGCTGGCTATCAACGTGACCACAATTTTCCGGGAGCATCCGGAGTGTTTCGACAAAGAAACAACCGAATTCATCAAACAGGATCCCCATGGGGCCGCTTTCGGTTTCGATCGCCTGGAATACACCCTGTCGGTGAAGGAAAGCAAATCCATCAACCATGTCGAGGGGCCTGCGGTCATCATTTCCGCCTCCGGCATGGCTGAGGTTGGCCGCATCCTGCATCATCTGAAAAACAACATCGAAGACAGCCGCAACACCATTCTAATCACCTCCTGGATGGCCCCGCACACGCTGGGTCGACGCCTGGTCGAAG
>JBKHKF010000397.1:0-2793 GCA_046537745.1 Anaerolineales bacterium
GTGGGAGGCTTGCGCTCGACGATTTTCAGCGGCGAGGGCCTGGTGGTGGACCTGACGGGACCCGGAACCATCACGCTTCAGACCCGGAGCGAGGATGCATTCTTGAGCTGGTTGATTCCGAAGATTCCGAAGAGAAGCGAATCGGATTAGAAAAGCTCAGAGCCCAGAGCTCAGAGCGCCGAGCTAAAAAAGAAAAATGCCCCGGAAGATTTGGCCTTCCAGAGCACCATCTGTCGGGGCGCGCGGATTTGAACCGCGGACCTCACGGACCCGAACCGTGCGCTCTACCGGGCTGAGCCACGCCCCGAGGGGTCCGATTATAACCGAGCCCCCCGGGCATCACAAGATGAGGGGGGAAAGGACCTGTAAATTTTCGGATTGGCATGTTAGCGCAGTCTCCCACGCCAGCAGTGGGGATGACTGCCAAGTCTCCATTTTCATTGTCTGCGAAACTTGCTCCCACATGGAACTGCATGGGTATGCCAAGGTTACAGGTAACTCAAGGTATGTCCCGCTTTCTTGATTTGCCGTGCTGGTGATAGCTTGGGGATCGTGGCGATGCCTGGAATTGCTTGCACGTGGCTGCGCCAGCGGCAGGGGCGACCGGCCGGTCGTCCTGTTCATGATCTTTCTTTGCCGGTTCTGTTGATACCGCCGGGATTTCTGTTCAATTGTCCTCCCTTACAGCCTCGATTAAACGCGCCTGGACGAAGCCCTACGGAAGCGCATCACCAAAGAGATAGCAGCTGACAGCTGACTGCCTTTCTCCCGAGGCTGCATCGCAGCGTGCGTTTTGTGGCAGCGTATGAAATGGATTCAGGAAGTCGTAAACACCTTCGAGGCGGCGCTGGCTTTTTCCTGGGTGGCCGGCAAGGTGATGCAGAACAGGCTGCCCACGCCCTCTTTGCTCTCGCACCAAATCTGCCCGTTGTGCATTTCCACCATCGCCTTGGCAATGGAAAGGCCGAGGCCCATGCCGCCGTGCTTTCTGGTCAGATGGGATTCCACCTGGTAGAAACGCTCGAAGATTCGATCCACATCGGATTCAGGGATGCCGATGCCGTCATCCACGACGAAGATTTGAACGTAGCCCCCACTGACCTCCGCCTTAAGCCCCACCTGGCCGCCTTCATCGGTAAAGGTCACCGCGTTGCGCACCAGATTGGAAATGGCCAGGTCGATCTTCTCTCTGTCACCATGCAGCGTCAGGTCGACCTCTTTTGGAATGTCCTGGGTCAGCTCGATGCCCTTGCGCTCGGCCTCAGCACGGAACCGTTCCGTAACTTCATCGATCAGCTGGGCCATCGAGAATTGGTTTCGCCGCACCTTGGCTACACCTTGATCGCTGTGCGCGATGGCTGACATATCCTCGATGATCTCCTTGAGGCGCATCGCGCTGCGGATGATCACATCCATCTGTTCCTCATAATCATCCGGAACCAAATCCTTGATGAAGGTGGCGTGCCCGAGGATCAAGCCAAGCGGCGTTCGCAGCTCGTGGGAGGCGATGGCGATAAAATCGGATTTGACGGAATCCAACCGCTTCAGTTCGGAGTTGGCTTCCTTTAATTGTGACAGTAGACGGGCGTTTTGAATGGCGATGGCCGCCTGGGAGGCCAGGGTCTCCAGTACCTCCAGGTCAGCTTCGGAAAACCGATCGCCGCCTTCTTTATTCACCGCTTCGATTACACCGATGGGCTCATCCTGCACCATTAGGGGGACGCCAAGAATGGATTCGGTCTGGAACCCGAGCACATCGTCTACTTTGCGGTAGACTCGTTTGTCGTTGGCGGCGTCCTGGATAACAAGGGGCATGGCGTTGCTGTAGATCCATCCAGCCACACTGGCGTTCAAAGGCACAGCCAATGATTCAAGGTCCTGCTGTTGGCTGCCAGGCGCAGCCTCAAAACGAAGCTCATCCGTTTGTTCGTCGTAAAGCAAGATGGAGGCCGCCTGGCTGGAGGTCATCTCGGTGGCGACCCGCACAATCGCATTCAATAAAGGGCGGAGTTCAAGGGTTGAGGATAGGACGCGGCTGATCTCGAGCAGTCGGTCCTTGTGCTGACTGGCATTGCCTTTTGTGGTCGATTCAGCCTTCATGTCTTCCATCCCTGCGCGATTTTAGCATAGCGCAACGCTTTAACAAGTTACAATGGCCTTACCGTACTTGCCGGAAGTCCGGGTGAAATAAGATAGAGACCGTGTTCCAAAGGAGAAAAGCATGACCGAGGACAACAAAGTCAGGGTCGCCATCGTTGGCGTCGGCAACTGCGCATCCGCGCTGGTTCAGGGCGTCGAGTACTACGGGGAGGCGGACCCAGCCGAATCGGTGCCCGGCCTGATGCATGTCGATCTGGGCGGCTACCACATCGGCGACATCGAATTCACCGCAGGCTTTGACGTGGTGACCACCAAAGTGGGCAAAGACCTGGGAGAGGCTATTTACGCTTTTCCCAACAACACGGTCAAATTCGCCGAGGTCCCTGAGCTGGGGGTGCCGGTCTACCGCGGCATGACCCATGATGGTATCGGCAAATATCTCTCGAAGATGGTCGAGAAAGCGCCCGGTCCCACCGACGACATTGTCGGCATCTTGAAAGACACTGAGACCGACGTGGTTGTCAATTTCCTGCCGGTTGGCTCCGAGATGGCCACCAAGTGGTATGTGGAGCAAGCTTTGGAGGCCGGCTGCGCCTTCATCAACTGCATCCCGGTGTTTATCGCCAGTTCAGGCTACTGGCCGGATCGATTCCGGGAACGGGGTCTGCCAATTATCGGCGATGACATCAAGAG
>JBKHKF010000398.1:0-2787 GCA_046537745.1 Anaerolineales bacterium
CAACTACCCAGCAAAAACGCTGAACCTTAACAATGAAACAGGGATACCGTTCCGAAACCCAGTTCGCTCCTACCCTGTGCATTTCACGGCAAGTTGCAATATGCCGATGGATCGTGCATCATGGAGATTGATCCTTGCTCCCACCCTCCATCATCATCGAACGGATCCGATGCAATGCGAACATGGGCGAAACCTGATTGCCAAAGGAGAATTCGAGATGTCCAAAATAGAGGGAAGCGTGACGATTGACCGGCCTATCGAAGAAGTCTTCGACTACATGCACAATCCCGAGAACGACCCCAAGTGGCAGCCTGAAGTTATCGAGACAATCGCTGAAGGACCGCCTGCTGTCGGATCAACGCTGACGATGCGCCGGAAAGTGATGGGGCGCGAGATCGAAGCCGTCGCCGAAGTGACAGAGTACAAACCGCCGCACAAATCCAGCGTAAAAAGCCAGACCGGACCTGTCCAGTTCCAGAGCAGCTACATCTTCGAGGAGACTGAGGGTGGCACCCGGGTGCGCTTCGAAGGCGACGTTGAACCCGGCGGCATTCTCAAGGTTGCCTCGGGCGCGCTGGCTTCCCAGATCGAGAAGGACTTCAGCGCCAATCTTAAGCGCTTGAAGAATATTCTGGAAGGTGCCTCGTAGAAATTGCTAAATCTGATGAGGACCGGATTCTCGAGGCTGCGTCCGGCCCACCCATGTGACATCGGACGAGCAGAAGGAGACAGGCCAGCAATTCCGCTGAGTCGTAGCAATTCCTGGCGGCGATAACATGCTGCTTAGCCTGTTTGGTTTCCAAAGCGCGGAACTCATAAATGGGGCCATCCCGGGTGAGCTGGAAACCTGGGCCGAGGCCATGCCTTATGTGATTCTTTGCGAATAGCAGTTTGATTAGTGGCTCTTCATCTCACAACAGGTGCAACCACCTATATTCATAGCGTCAGGCTAACGTCAGCGGAGTGCTGTGATCTCAGGCTCACTGGGATTATGATGTGTTTTAGATGAAACCGATGCCAGCCCGCAAGCCAAACATCTTCCTTCAAATTCTGCTTTCGCCGATCTTGCTGATTGCACGGATTCCGCCGCACTTGGGCTTGCTGGCCGTCCTGTTGATGGTCGCCGTTGGTTTCGGCATCATCGGGCAGGTCAACTCCGATTTTCTCGGCTTGCTTTCCCCCTCCCTGACCAAATTTGTGTTCTCCAGTGGGAATGAAAACGTCACCGCGCCCGATAACCGCAGCTGGACCATTCACTATGAGTCCGACCAGGATTCAACCTTCACCGGCGTCGTGCGGCATGTCTCACACTGGCGCGACGAGAGCCTTCCTTTCGCCACCCACGATATCCTGGTCACCACGGGCGAATTTGCCTCTAGAGAACGAGTCAGCGTGGCCGTCGTGATGCACACCTTCTCATATACCTACGACCATTCGCCCCGACCCACCGGCCGCATCAACCTGCTGCACATCATCCCCGGCTCCCCGGAGATTTACCGGCAGCTCCTTCAAGTTCGCGATTGGAACAAGGTGACCATCAGCGGAAGGGAGATCCTCCGCATTGAAAGCTTCAGCCCCGAGGGCGAGTACCTCGGCGCCTGGCAGGACCGCGGCTGCAACTCCATTCTTGTGACCTCGGTCACGATTCACGCCCAGGGCACCCCCATCCCCTAGCTCCTGGGCACCTTTGCCAACCATCCACCCCGAAACCTGACCCTTCAAGCTTCTGTCTCTGTTAAAGTTCAATAAGAATGTCAGGTTAATAGTTCAGTAAAAATGTCAGTGCTTGTCTTTGGCCGTGAGTTTGAACGGCTTTCTCCACGGATGGTCCGGCGCCGGTCTCCAATCCCGCTTTGGTTTCGCTTTCTTCACTACCTTCGTTAGCTTCCCATTCTCCGTGTGGTTTGCTTGCTGGTCTTCAGTCCTCTGGACGGCCGGCGTGAATTTTCCCACCTGTGGCGGTCCGGCCACAGCGGGTTCGAACACGGCCAGTTTTCTACCCTGGTACCAGATGCTCAACCGCCCATCCATGTGCTGGCGCACCTCAACCCGGCAGCGAGCGTAAGTGCCCCGGTGCCGATCAGCGGGGATCTGCAAGGGATGGCCGGCAAAGGAAATGGTGTTGTCGGTGCGGACGGTGCGGGTGTGCTGGAAGCAGAAGACAGCCTCCAGGTCGAGTCCTTTGGGCACAGGCAGATAGGCGCTTTCAGGCACCTCAGGCGTCTGCCCAAAGCGGGCATTGAAGCGGGGCAGAAACTCCGCTACGAACTGGTTGGCTTCCTCCAGAGTGCTGATCTCCGCCAGGACTAATTCCTTGGCCAGACGGTCCTGGAAGGTGCCGAACAGGCGCTCGATGCGGCCACGACCCTGTGGGGAGTAGCTGGGGATGAGTTCAATCCCCAGTTCGTCCACCAGGCGTCCGAATTGGCTCCTGGGGCGTTCTCCGGCCAGCTGCTGCTGCACTGTGGCCTGCTTGGGGCTCTGGAAGATGCTGTGGCGGTCGGCATAGAAAGATAGCGGCAGCCCCAGCCGCTCCACGATCCGGCGTGTAAGCAGGAAGTAGCCGGCGGCGTCTTCTTGCGGTCGGAACAGGGCCCCCGGAACCTGCCCGGTGGCATCGTCGATGGCAGCGACCAGCGTCAGTTCAGGCCGCTGCTCCCCCAGCCAGTGGTGTTTGCTGCCGTCGATCTGCAGCAGCATGCCGATCCGTGGGCACCGGTCGCGACGGCTGCGGTGCTTGGGAGCCCTGCGCTTGCGCGGACTGGGCAAGCCGGCGTCCCGGCGCAG
>JBKHKF010000399.1:0-2783 GCA_046537745.1 Anaerolineales bacterium
ATCGTGCTGGAGGACCTGACGGAGCAGCGGCGGCTTCAGGCACAGCGAAGGTTGTTCGAGCGCATGGTTTCTCCGGCGGTGATCGACGAGCTCGACCCCGACAGCATCCACTTTGGTGGCCAGCGGGCTCAGATCACGACGCTGTTCGCGGATCTCAGAGGCTACACCTCTTTCAGCGAGAAGACGCCGCCGGAGGTGCTGGTCTCGGTGCTCAACCGCTATCTGGCCCAGGCAACGGAAGCGCTGCTGCAGCAGGAGGCCACCATCGACAAGTTTCTGGGGGATGCGGTCATGGCCTGGTTCAACGCGCCGGTTCTCCAGGACAATCACATCCACAGAGCGGCCAGGGCGGCGCTGGCCATTCGGAAAGGGCTTGCCGATCTCCACCAGGAGCTGCCGCCCCAATGGCATTTGTCCTTTGGCATCGGCATCCACACAGGTGAGGCGCTGTTAGGGTTGGTCGGCGCGCAGGAGCGTCTGGAGTACACCGCGGTGGGGGAGTCGGTCAATCTGGCAAAACGGCTTCAGGAAGCGGCGGCTGCTGGTCAGATCCTGATCAGTCAGGGGACAGCAGAGGCGCTGGGGTCGGACTTCGACTGCCGTCCGGTGCCGCCGCTTTCGATGCCGGGGATTTCCAAGTTGGTTCAGGCTATGGAGCTTATCGGCCAGCGGAGCTGAACTGGCTGTTGTATGCGAACAGTGCCGGTGGGCCGCCGGTGTGCCAGAAGAGCACCCGCTGGCCTGGTTTGATCGCGCCCTTCTCGACGAGGTCCAGCATGCCGCCGGCGGCCCGGCCGGTGTAAACCGGGTCGAGCAATACGCCTTCGGTGGCGGCGAAGCGCTCGATGGCTCGCTTCTCCAGCTGACCCATGACGGCATACCCGGCTCCGAGGTAATCGTCGGAAACTTCAATAGCTAAGTTCTCTGGTTTCAGATCGAGCTCAAATTGGTCGACGGTGTCGGTGAGCAATTGGCGGATGATCCCGATCAACTCTTCCTCGACGGGTTCGATGCTGATCCCCAGGATCCGCCCGTTGAAGCCGTGGCCTTCAGCTCCCAGAATGAGGCCGGCCTGGGTCCCTCCGGAAGAACTGGCGAGCATGATTGCATCGAACGCCGGATCTTGATCCAGTAATTCCTTCATCGCCAGCGCATAGGCGGCGACGCCCAATGGGTTGGATCCGCCGTAAGGGATGGCATAAGGGTTGCCGCCTGCCCGCCCCAGCTCAGCCATGACCTGGTCGTATTTCATCCCCTGGCCTGCCTTGTCAGTCCAGTGGATGTCGGCACCAAGAAGATGATCAAGCAGCAGATTTCCCTGAGGTGTTTCTGGAGGTTCTCCAACCAGAACCAGGTCGCACTTCAGGCCAGCCCGAGCTGCGGCGGCCGCCGTCTGGCGGCAGTGGTTGGACTGGATGGCGCCGGTGGTGACCAGCGTGTCCGCGCCGTTGGCCTGCGCGTCGGCGACGAGCAGCTCCAACTTGCGGGTTTTGTTGCCGCCGAAGGCCAGGCCGGTGAGATCGTCGCGCTTCACCCAGAGCTCGATGCCGAGCTCAGAGCCAAGTCGTGGCAGGGGTTGGATTGGCGTTGGCAGGTTGGCCAGAGGAGTGCGAGGCAGGACTTCGAGCTTCTTCATTTGGCACCCGATTTCTTTAAATCAGTTCAGTCATCCAGCGCGCTGGCCGTTTGGCGCCGGCCCAACCGGCGCATCACGCTCAAAAGCGGCGGCAGCGCTCGATGGTAAAGTTGGTAAAGGAAGGGACGGGGGGCGTAATCCCAGGCGCCGATGGTGCGCAGCACCTCGGCTTTGAAGCCGCGCTTGAAACGGTAGACGCCCCACATCGGATCGGATTTATCGAACTTGTCCGGCGCGCCCCAAAGATCGTAGCTGGTGCAGCCGTGGTCCTTGGACCAGCGGATGGCTTCCCACTGCAGCAGATAGTTGGGCATCTTGTCGCGGTGCTTGTCGATGGACATGCCGTACAGGTACCAGGAGCGCTGGCCGAAGCGGTACACGATCAGCCCGGCGACGGGCTCACCTTCGACCTCGGCAATCAGCGGTTGCGCCAGATCCTCCTGGATGAAGCGGCCCCATACGGTGTGGTAATACTCTCGATTGCGAATGGTGAACCCATCCCGTAGCGCGGTCTCGGCGAACATCCGATACATGAGATCGAGATCTCCCAGGCCTCCCCGGCGCACCTCCACACCGCGCCGGCCCGCCAACCGGACGTTGTAGCGGGTTTTGGATTTCATGTCCGCCAGAATGTCGTCTTCCTCGCGGGCTAGGTCCAGGATCATGGTGTTGCGGAATTGAATCTGCTCCGGGGAGGGGCGCCAATCGAGATCCTCCAAATCCGCCGTCAGTTCAACGCCAATTCCAGTACGTTCTTCGCTCTCCTTGCCAGGGACGCCGCGGCCCAGGGGCACATCGGGGTCCACTTTGATTTGGATGGCCCGCTGGCTATGTGCAAATTCCCGGAGGTCAGCCAGGACCTGCCGGCGCATGTCTTCATCCTGCCAATCGAGAATGGGCCCTTTGGGGCAGTACAGCACGTTCAATCCAAAAGTGGAAGGACCCGCCCGCCGTTCAAGCACCTGGGCGGCGGCTTTGGCCGTGCCCTCCTCGTCGAGCCACAACCACCGGCTCGGCTGCCAGCCGGTCTCGGCTTTCGCTTCCCCCCACTGCCAGCTCTGAAGCAGGTGGGGTTCGGGCAGGGACAACAGCGCCTCGTTCCAGCGCTGGCGATCTGCGATCTCGACGAGTTGATAACTCATGGGAG
>JBKHKF010000400.1:0-2755 GCA_046537745.1 Anaerolineales bacterium
CTTCCGGCCTTACCTTTACATGTACGGCCGCGCTTGTTAGCCTATGCGGACTGGCTCTGCGGCCCGCAGCACGCTGCTTCGCCGGCGACTTTGTTCTGGAACCTTGAGGAATGGGCTCCTTGCCCGTAGGATAATGGAAACGAATTTTGAACCTGGCTGCCGGCATGCCAGTATTTAATGAAAGACCGGTAGAATGGAAAGCTGTGCATTCTGTAAGTGACCGTGAGTTGATTCTGCTGCTCCAGCGGGGGGACTTGGATGCGTTGGGTGCTCTCTATGACCGGCACCATCAACGTGTCTTTCGCACTGCGCTGGGGATAACCAGCGATCGAGACGCGGCGTCAGATCTGCTCCAGGATGTGTTCTTGAGGATTCACCGTTTCGCCAAGAACATCGATCCGAACCGCCCGCTGGAGCCCTGGCTTTATCGGGTGACGGCCAACCTGGCGTACACTTACCTGAAGAAACGAAAGCGTTGGTACCGGTACTTGCTAGAGGTCGGTGACTGGTTTAACCGGGAGCTTAGCCCCGGGCCACAGAAGCAGCTCGAGTTGGATGAGGAGGCCCGGCGGGTCCGAAAAGCCGTCTCGTCTTTGCCAATTCCACAACGAACGGTTGTGGTCCTTTACTATTTGAATGACCTTCCGGTGGAAGAGATCGCGGAGATCCTGGAAATTCCGGAGGGCACGGTCAAGTCCAGACTTTATTACGCGCGCAACACCCTGAAGAAGAGATTGATTTTGCAAGAGGATCGCTTGCCACAGGTCAATTATGAATTTTCCTAAGAATCGCTTGAGAGATCCATGGGAAGCTTACCTGGAGACGAATTTGAAGGCTTCGGTCAAAGGTGAGCGGCCTCCTGCTGAGCTGCGGCGCAAGATCCTTTGGTTGGCCTTCAGACCGATCGAGGTTCTGGCTCAGCCCGTTATCCCTCAGCACCTTGTCGAGCGGGCACTGCCTGGAAACTATAAGGATCTTCAGCACCGACTGGCCGGTCGCTCCCTGTACACGGCCCCATTTGCCAGCGGCGTGGTGGCGCTTATGTTCTAGAAGGGGATGTACTGTCCATTAAATGGTTGACGAAGGTGCTGTACAAGGTATAATCATTGGCCACAGGAAGTCCAGGATAATCAGGCGTTCGGCGATCGCCGGACGATTGCATGGGTCGGCCTCTGGCCGATTCCTGTTGCATCGAGGGTCCCCACGCTACGGGGAGCGGCCAGTCCGTATCAGTTTCACAATAGAGGATCGAGCGGCGGAGCGATCACCTCGCTTTAATCCGTAGCGGTCGAAGGAGAGATCAGTTTGGCGAAGAAAATTCTCGAAGTGGAAGGCCTCAAAACCCGATTCCATACCGAGCAAGGCGTCGTCCACGCGGTCAATGGCATCAGCTACCATGTCAACGAAGGGGAAAGCGTAGGCATCGTCGGTGAGAGCGGTTGCGGCAAGAGCGTATCGGTGCTTTCTATTATGCGGCTGCTGCCCGAGCCGCCGGCGAAAGTGCAGGGGGAGGTTTTGTTCAACGGTCGCAGCTTGCTTGAGCTTAAGCCGGAGGAAATCCGCAACATCCGTGGCAGCCAGATCGCCATGATCTTCCAGGACCCGATGACTTCGCTCAATCCGGTGCTGACCATCGGCCTGCAGCTGATGGAGCCGCTTAAGATCCATCTGGGAATGAGCGACGAGGAGGCCGAAGAACGCGCTGCCGAGCTGCTGCAGTTGGTGGGTATTCCTTCGGCGCGCGACCGATTGGACGATTACCCACACCAATTCTCGGGCGGCATGCGGCAGCGGGCCATGATCGCGATGGCGTTGACCTGCAACCCGACGCTGCTGATCGCCGATGAGCCGACCACCGCGCTGGATGTGACTATTCAGGCTCAGATCGCTGATCTGATCAATCGCCTGCGTGAGCAGTTCGGCATGTCCTTGATTTGGATCACCCACGACCTTGGTGTTGTGGCGGGCCTGGCCGACCGAGTGCTTGTGATGTACGCTGGCTATATCGTGGAAGAAGCCACCGTCGATGATGTTTATGCCAATCCGCTTCATCCGTATGCGCACCTGCTTTTGAAATCGCTGCCGCGGATGGATGAAGAGCCGGGGACGGCGCTGGAGTCCATTGAGGGCTTGCCGCCGGATTTGATCGATCTGCCACCGGCTTGCCCCTTTGCAGAACGCTGCCCATGGGTTCAAGATTTCTGCCGGCAGCACAACCCGCCGCTCTACGAAATCGAACCTGGCCACAAAGCGGCCTGCTGGGTGGATATGGAAACCGGCGAACTGCGGGAGGATATGGTGTCCGATTACATGGCTGAAGTAGGCAAAGCAGCATGACAACGAACGGCAAAGAAAGCAACGTCATCCTTAGCGTCAGGAATCTTAAGAAGCATTTCCCCATCACACGCGGGTTGATCCTGCAGCGCCAAGTCGGCGCTGTCAAAGCTGTCGATGGCATCAGCTTCGATATCCGCAAAGGCGAAACCCTCGGCCTGGTCGGCGAGAGCGGCTGCGGCAAATCGACCACCGGCCGCACCATTCTCCGCCTGCACGATCCGACGGAAGGGGAGGTTTATTTCCGGGGCGACAACCTGGCGGAGGCCAGCAGCAGTGTAATGCGCAAGTACCGCAAGGATATGCAAATTATTTTCCAGGATCCATATGCCTCGCTGAACCCGCGTATGACCGTCGGCAAGATTGTCGGCGAGCCGCTGGAGGTTCACGGCATTGGCAATGAGAAGGAACGGCGCGAGCG
>JBKHKF010000401.1:0-2754 GCA_046537745.1 Anaerolineales bacterium
GGCCCAGACATTGAGATCCGGCGGGATTAATGGGAACCCCCGCTGCTTCAAACTGCTGAACAACCAGGGAAGCAGCCTCCTGACTAATCGGCTCTTCGGAGACCACCTGCGCCGTCTCAAGATCCAATCGGGAGCTGATGCCGCTGGCGAGGGAGACAGGTTCGGAGACAAAGTCGGGCAGGAAGCTGCAGTTTCCGGCAAAGCAGCTTACAATTACTGACTTCGCCGAATCTGGCCCCGGCCCAACGCCGAGGCAGCCGTTGCGAACCTTGATTGAAACTCCGCTCGGCTCTAAATCCAGCTGCATTCCTTGCTCGAAAGTGCCGGACTGCACGAAGGCATCGCCGCCAATGAGCAACGTCAGCCTCCAATGATCCGACTCCACATCCGTGACATTGGCAGCGGCTCCCTGTCGGAGCAGGAGAATACCTCCGCCTGCGAAATTCGCAGCCTGTGGATTGACAGCCAACGCCATCGATTGTTCATCGGCGGTTAAAACTTCATCCACCGCCACGGACCGGGACGCTTGATCGGAGAGTAAGACGAGAGGTTGCGGCGTTGCTGGGGGTAGTGTGGCCGTCGGCGGCTGTGTCTCCGTTGGAATCGGCGAGGGCAACTCTGTATCGGTAACGGCAACCGGCTGCTGCTGGACATATTGGGTCGCATCGGCTGACAGCACATTCAAGTTCCGGTTAGAGCGCCACCATGCGTAAGCCAGCAGAAGCAATACCGCCAAGAGCATAAATGCCAACGCCCAGGGGACGATGCCGAGCAGCCTGCGCCCTCGACTCGGCTCAGGGACAGTTGCAGCGGCACCCTCGGAAGCAGGTTCGAGCTGGATGGTGGCTGCAGAGATGTTGTCGTTGGGCTCGCGCCCCAGGGCAAAGGCGACAAGTGTCTTTGCCGCGGGATCGCCGGCGACGGATTCCAGCGTGCGGATGATCTCATCCTCATTAATCAAAGGCTGACCCGTTAAGGATGAATCCTTCACCAACCCATCTGAACAAACAAGAATGCTGTCGCCGGGACGAAGCGGCAGACCCTTTCGGCCCCGAAGATTCGCTTCCCGGAAATCATCCGTGCCGACATAAAAGCCGAGATCAACCTGCACCTTTTCACGCAGGCCCAGCGCCCACAACACCACTTCGGATTTTTCGTGGCGGGCAGCCTCCTCTTCGCTGAGCTTGCCTCGCCAGACCATGATATTGGCGTAGGTATGGTCTTTGGTCAGTTTTGTCAGCTTTCCGTTTCGGACAAGGAAAGCGCTGCTGTCGCCCACATTCGCAATGAAAAGCCGGTTATCCTGGTCCACCACCACCAGTGTGAGTGTCGTGGACATCCCCTGCACACGGCCTTGTTTCGCCGCTTGCACAACGGCTTGATTGGCCTGCTGTACAGCCCCCTCAAGCATGGAAGGTACATCGGCCTCGTTGGTCGCTCGCAAGTAGCTGATGATAGTATCCACAGCCAGCTGGGAGGCTCGTTCACCTTTGGCCTGCCCCCCCACACCATCGGCGACCATGGCGATCGCCAGGCTCAAGCCTCCTGCCGTTTGAATACGGTCCGTTCGAACCCGATCTTCGTAAACCTCACGCGGACCGATGGAATAATGACTGCCAAGAACCAACCCACTCATCAACCAGCACTCCCACAGAAATTGATCCCGCTAGGCATAGTTAAGAGATGGATCAACATCCTATAGACCCGGGCCCGTCTCAAGATCATTCCAGTTCCTCCATCCAGCTGTCGGTATCCTCCTCATCTTCATCCACCCAGATCTCCGTCGCACCGCCATCTAACTCCAGATCTTCCAGGTCCGCCTCGATCTGAGTCTCATCCAGGCCACGCTTACGGTCGATTGAGTCGCTTCGATGGAATCTCAATTTGACGCCACGCAGCGACGGATCTCCCAGAACGATCTCATCGCCTTCCTTGAGCTCATGGGCTTCCTCCGGCGTGAGACGCTGCCCGTTGACTCTGGTTCCATTGGTGGAGTGTTTGTCCGTGAGGTAGAAGGATCCGTAATAGAGTTGGAGGGTACAGTGATGACCGCTCACAGAAGTGTTGCCTTCCGGGAAGAAAGCGATATCCACCTGGCCCGGATCCCGTCCGATATTGGTGACATAATCCTCGATGGGCAGCCGCAGGCCGACTTTCTCCGGCGGGCCGGAAAGCACTTCCAGCTGCGCGAGGAGATCTTTATCCCCGCCGCCTGAGGCCCATTCCGCACCAGGCACCAGCGTTTGATCCAGGCCAGCCTGCTCGGACGCCTCCACCTCCTTCTCCTCATCCTTTTTCCTCCGGGAGAACGCGAAGACGCCGACGCCTGCCAGAACGAGAAGCAGCAGCCCGATCAGCAGGATTGAAACAAGGAATATGGCCATGCAGCTGAGCTGAATTGGATCATCAAGGCAAGCCGCGATGAAACCTCCGCCTCCCTCTGGTGGGACCAGTGTGACGGTGCGAGATTCGCTCGTCGCCTGGATACCTAATTCATCCGTCGCCAGCAGCTGGAGCTCCACCTCCGTGGCCTCTTCCACCGAGGCCGGCGCCCAATCCAGCCTCAATTGACCTTCGCTGATTGGGCCCTGGGCAGCCACCTCCTCGCCATCCGCCATCAGCGTCACTGTCTCAATTTCCCTTGGATGGCCATCGGGCCACGACTGCACTCGGCCGATCACCTGGATAGGGGCTGGAAGGGTGGATTCCTCCTCTGTGTCCCCGATTGCCATAGAGATAGACTCGCCAGCGGCC
>JBKHKF010000402.1:0-2752 GCA_046537745.1 Anaerolineales bacterium
ATGCAAGAGCAATTCGCAGGTTGCCTCAGGCCAATGTCGAGCACACGGAAGCAGTCACGGCAGCCAGGACCTGCCGTCCGGGCAGAGTTCCGGGGCCATTATGAGTCTCCGGTATAGGGGGCTATCGCGATGCGCTCCTACGGAGTTAGCTGACAGCAGACGCAGAAAGCCGGAATCGCCCATGGATCGCCTCGCCCCCTGCCCAATCCCGCATACAATAATCTTAGGCTCCTTCCATTAGACTGATAAACTACAAGCGGCGGAGGCCACCGCTGGCCCTTGATTCGGCCGGCATGTGCACAACCCTCCATAATCGGCGACATCAATCGAGAAACAACAACTATGGAAAACATCTTCAACCTGGAACCCTGGTGGCGCTTTGGCGCAGCTCTGCTCATCGGCGCTCTCATTGGCATCGAGCGTGAGTTCGTGCAGCAGCAGGAGGACACCACCGGTTTCGCCGGCATCCGCACCTTCGCGCTGATCTCGCTGGTCGGCGCACTGGCCGCCTTCGCCGGGCAGGTCCACGGCATCGAGGTCTTTCTGCTCAGCTACGGCGGCTTCTTGCTGCTGCTCACCGGCAGCCGGGTGGCCAGCGTGCTGCTGGGCCGAACCACCGGCATGACCACCGAGGTGGCCGCCATGATCACCCCGCTGCTTGGCGCGCTGGTAATTTGGGATTACAGCGAGCTGGCCGCCGCGACGGGCGTGATCACCGCTCTCATGCTTGCCTTGAAGCCCCGACTGCACCGCATCGCCCGCCGCATGAGCAATGAGGATCTCCGCGCCACCCTCCAGTTCGGACTGATATCGCTCGTGATACTGCCCCTCCTGCCCGATCAGGCGCTGGGGCCCTTTGGTGTATTGAACCCCTTTCAAGTTTGGCTCCTGGTCATCCTGGTATCTGGCATCAGCTTCATCGGATACCTTTTGATCAAGTTCAGAAGTCCGGCCGAGGGGACCAGCCTGGCTGGAATATTCGGCGGTCTGGTGAGCAGCACGGCCACGACTGTCAGCTTTGCCGGCCGAAGCCGAGAGAACGAAGGTATAAGCACGCTGGCAGCCACCGCCGTCATATTGGCCTCAGCGGTCAGTTTTCCACGCATCTTCATCGAGGTTCTGGCCGTTTACCCCCCGCTGCTCCGGCTTCTCGCTCTGCCGCTGGTGGCGATGTTGATCGCAGCCATCGTCTCCGCCGCTTACTACTGGCGTCAGCGCGGCCAAGCGGAAGAAGCCGAATCAGACACGACGATCGAGGTTTCAAACCCGCTGCGCATTCGTGCCGCATTGGTCTTCGCACTTCTGTTCACGGTGGTGCTGGTCGCCGTGGCTTACGCTAACCAGACCATCGGTCAGACGGGCATCTATTTTATCGGCGGCCTCAGCGGCCTTTCTGGAGTGGACAGCATCACGCTGTCCGTTTCCAACCTGGCGGCGGAAAGCAGCATCGACCTGGTCACCGGCACGCTTACTATTCTGATCGGCACATTGGTCAATGTGTTATTTAAAGTGGCACTGGCTCAGTTCCTGGGGTCCGAACGGTTGCGGGATGTGGTGCTGCGGTCATCGCTGTTCATCATCGCGGTTGGCGTTGGAGCCACCTGGCTGTCCATGACGCTCTTCGGATGATTTCGAAAGCCTGGAATAGGTACAATCAAATTGAACAAAAAAGGGCCTCCCGGAGGCTGCCAATGAACACCCATCGAATGAAATTGCTCTCATTGATCCTCTTGCTTGCCGCCCTGGCGTGCACACTGCCGGGGACCGAATCCCCGACACCCTTCGTGTTCCCAACCCCAAACCTGACCCTGACGGCTATTCACCAGCCCACAAACACGGAGGCCGTCGAGGCGACCGAGACGCCCTTGGTGGCCAATGCAACCGCTACACCCAGCCCGAGCCCTGATCCGACATCGGTCGAAATCAGCCCGACGGACACGCCGAAAGCGGACGTCCGACCAAATGGCCAGTTGTTGACGGCGATACGACTGCAACAACCCCCCACCATCGATGCCAACCTGGAGGAATGGCCCAACCAACGTTACAGTGCAACGGAGGTGGTCTACGGACGAAGCAATTGGTCCAGCGGCTCTGACCTATCCGCCAGTTTTATCCTGGCTTGGGACGAGGCGAATTTATATCTGGCCGCCGATGTTAACGATGACACCCACGTTCAGCTCGGCCGTGGCAACACCATTTACCAGGGCGACAGCCTGGAAATCCTGCTCGATGCCATGCTGCACGCCGATTTCAATACAACACAATTGAGCCCGGACGACTTCCAGGTGGGCTTATCCCCGGGCGATTTCAACTCGCGACCGACGGAAGCTTACCGCTGGTTCCCACGCAGCGTGCAAGGCGGGCTTACATCCCTGGATATCGAAGCCGCAGCCACGACTGACGGTTACCTTCTGGAAGCCGCCATTCCGTGGATTGTCTTTGGCGTGGAACCCGAGGTCGGCGATCTCTTTGGTTTCGCGTTTTCCGTGTCGGATAACGACCTCGCCGCAACCACCGTGCAGCAGTCGATGGTTTCCAGCGTCGCCAGCCGCAGCCTGACCGACCCCACCACCTGGGGGACGTTGATACTGGGAAGCCCCGAGGATTAAGCGCCGCCGCTGAGCAACTGCCGCTCAATTGACGTAGACCGTGCCGGCGGTGAGCATTCTTAGGGTAAAATTGCGATTGATTTGGGGCCGGCTTCCTGGCCGGCTTCGCCATTTTTTACAGCTAAATTCTCCCCATAACGGCC
>JBKHKF010000403.1:0-2743 GCA_046537745.1 Anaerolineales bacterium
AGTTCATGTCGTTCTTGAAACTTTCCACGAACATCCGCCCCCTTGCATGTTGATATACTTATGTGAAGCTAGGTACAAAACAGGTAAACATATCTAAAAATACGGGAAGAAGGTAATCTCGATGGCCACGCAGCAAACCGCCAGCCGGCAGGCTCCCGCACCACAACCGGTGCCGGGTCCGGGCCTTTCTGTGCTGACAAGGATTTCAGAGATGCGCCAGGATCCACTTCGTTTTTTCCGGTCCCTGGCTGAGGAATACGGCGGGCTTTACAAGGTGAACCTATTGGGGCGAAGCTTTTATCTGGTCAGCGAGCCGGATTATGTGAAGCATATCCTGCAGGAAAACAACCGAAATTACATAAAGGGTGATAGCGTGGAGCCGGCCCGCATTTTAGTCGGCTACGGGCTGGCCACAAGCGACGGTGACTTGTGGCTCACGCAGCGGCGGCTAATGCAGCCTGCTTTCCATCGGAAGCGACTGGCTTCGCTCGGCAAGCTGATGACGGACACCGCCGAGCAACATCTTTCAACGTGGGAGGATCACCGTGAGAGCGGCGATCCCATCGATCTGGTTGACGAGATGATGGCACTTACTTTGCAGATCATCGTCAGCACCATGTTCACGAAGGACATTTCGGAGGAGGTGGGCGAACTAGGGGAGGCTTTTACGGAGGTGCTGCGCTTCATCGATCAGCGCTCCTTTGGCTCGATGGGCCTGCCGATCTGGATGCCGACGCCGAAAAATCTCCGGGCCAAGCGGGCGATAGAAACCATCGATCGTATTGTTTACCGTGTGGCCGAGGAACGCCGCGGCAAGGAAGAGCAGTACGAAGACCTGCTCTCGATGCTGCTGCTGGCCCGCGACGCCGATACCGGTGAGGGAATGTCCCCCAGGCAATTGCGGGATGAAATCGTCACGATTTTCTTCGCCGGCCATGAGACGACCGCGCTGACGCTGACCTGGACGCTCCATGAGCTGTTCCGGAATCCGGAGGTTGAAGAAAAACTACGGGCAGAAGTGGAAAGTGTGCTGGATGGGCGAACCCCGACCGTCGAAGATCTGAAAGATCTCAGGTACACAAGGATGGTGTTGGATGAAGCACTGCGCCGATACCCGGCTGCGTGGGTCTTCATCCGCCAATCGGTGGAAGAGGACGTCATCGATGGTTTCCGCATCCCGGCGGACTCCGATGTTATTCTGAGCCCCTATGTGACTCACCACCTGCCGGAATACTGGGATGAGCCCGACGAGTTCCGCCCCGAACGTTTCGACCCAGACTCTGAGCATCCCAGCCATCCGATGGCGTACTATCCATTCGGCGGTGGACCGCGCCTGTGCATCGGCCGGGATTTCGCCCTGATGGAAGCCACCTTGCTGCTGCCGATGATTCTGCAGCGCTACCGGCTCCATCCAACGCCTGATTATCATGCAGAAGCCATTCCAATGGTCACGCTGCGACCCAAGGGACATACCAGCGTATTCGTAAGCTGATCAAAGGGTTCAGGAGAAGGAAGTAGCCAGCCGGCAGGGAAGCCGGGTTTTTTACTTGCTCCGGATTCCTTTTCGTTGCCTTTCCGGCGCTGGTCGCTTCGATTGCCATACTGCTCCTGATCCACTGAATCGGTAAGACTTTACCAGCTGATGGGTGCAGCTGGTTCGTCGGTCTGGATGGCTTAATAATGGAAGGGCCACCCGGGCGAGAGTTTGCCGACGAGCCTGCAATTTCTGATGGGAGAATTCGTGCACCAGGCCAGTTTTCGCTTCTACGCCGAACTGAAGGATTTCTTGCCCAATCATTACCAGTATGGGCAGATTTCTTACAGGTTCCGAGGTGAGCCCGCCGTCAAGGATGCCATCGAAGCCATCGGCGTGCCTCACCCCGAAGTCAGCATGATCCTTATTGACGGGCAGCCCGCGGGATTTGACAGCCCGCTCCGGGATGGCGCCCATGTCAGTGTTTTTCCAGCCTTCCGATCACTCCCTTTGGAGCCAGACCTCACTCTTCAGCTACCGGCGTTGGAGCGGCCGCGCTTTGTTGCGGATATCCACCTCGGACAGCTCAGCCGCTACCTGCGGATGATTGGTTTTGACTGCCGCTATTCAAATCAAGCCGAGGATGCCTGGCTTGCCGCCATATCCTCCGAAGAAAATCGAATTCTGCTGACTCGGGATGTGGAGCTGCTGAAGCGGAGCCTGGTCACGCGCGGTTACTATCTCCGGGCGGTTCAACCCAGGCTCCAGTTGTTGGAGGTGGTTCGCCGTTTTGATCTGGTGGAAAAAATACAGCCATTTCAATTTTGTATGGAATGCAACGGACGCCTTGAGGCGGTGGATAAAGAGGACGTTTGGGATCAGCTGCCGCCGTCGGTTCAGCACGAGCACGAGCGATTCATGCGGTGCCAGGGTTGTGGCCGTGTGTACTGGGGTGGCAGTCACGTTGATCGCATGCAGCAGGTGATCGACTGGTTGCAGCAGGAGGCGGGATCGGCGGGCGCAGGCTAGCCCATCATCGCCCTTGAAACCTGGATCACGGGAACCATGGCCACCGCGGCGACTTCCTCTTTCAGTGCGTCAGCCAGCAAATCCATGCCTGGCGCAGTTCCTAGGCCAAGGTCCTCCGTAGTTGTAGTGAGAAGAATTAGATCCGGGCTCGATTTCTCCAGAATGTATTCCAATGTAAGTGGGGTCATCGCCTCCGTGATGTCCACCTCCTCGATAAGGCCAGCCTGAATTGCGTAAGGG
>JBKHKF010000404.1:0-2742 GCA_046537745.1 Anaerolineales bacterium
CACCGAGTGTGTGGATGAACTCTCCCGGTTCGAGCCGGCTGGCCACAGCCATCATGTGGGTGAGCAAAGCGTAGGAGGCGATGTTGAAGGGGACACCGAGAAAGATATCGGCGGATCGCTGATAAAGCTGGCATGATAGACGGCCCTGACTCACATAGAACTGGAATAAGGTGTGGCAGGGTGGGAGCGCCATTTGATCGATCTCTCCTGGATTCCAGGCGCTGACGATCAACCTGCGTGAGTCAGGGTTGCTTTGAATCTCATCAATTACCCATGAAATCTGATCCACGGTGTTGCCGTCCGCGCCGCGCCAGCTGCGCCACTGTGCGCCATAGACAGGTCCAAGGTCGCCGGATTCATCCGCCCATTCATCCCAGATGTGAACGCCATGATCCGTCAGGTAACTGATATTGGTATCCCCCTGGAGCATCCAAAGCAGCTCGTAAATGATGCCTTTTGTGAACAGCTTCTTGGTTGTTAGAAGCGGAAAGCCGTCGGCAAGATCGAACCGCATTTGGTGACCGAAAACGGACAGGGTCCCAGTGCCGGTGCGGTCATCCTTGCGCACACCTGAATCGAGCACTCGTTCCATCAAATCAAGATATTGACGCATGGTGCCTCCTCCCGATGCGGTTCGATCCGAGTATAGAGAAAATCGCCTGGAACGCAATGGGAGCCGGCCGAAGGGATCTTGAAGGGCGAGTGCAATATTGACTGGCTTATAAGCTCGGGCTATTGTGGAGTGAAAAAGGAGGAGCTAATGGACGACTATCCGATGTCCGATAATTCCGCGCCGGAGGGGCCGCTCAGTCCTTCGGATCCTGGGACAGTAGGATCAGGCGATGCGATGTTCTTCCAGATCTGGCTGCTGGCGCTGACGCGCCCGCGCGAGGATACCTATCAAACCATCGTGGACGATCCCAGGGCTTCGATTGGCCGGGCTGCACTCTGGATCTTTATCACCACGATGGTCAGCTATGGCATTGCAGCGGTTCTACAGTTCGGTCAGATGGCGGTCTTATTTAATCAGATGGAGGAGAGTTCGTCCCTTGGAGCCATGGCGGGCGGCGGTGTCATCGCGCTGATCTGCGGCTTGCCTTTTGTGGCTGGAATTGCGGTGCTCGGCGCCATGGTGTATGCCGCCATCCTTCAGTTCGTGGCCGGGGCGCTTGGCGGCGATGGGTCCTTCCAGGAACTCTTCTACGGCACCGCCAGCTTCACTGCGCCGATGTCTCTTATTACCACCGCCCTCAGCCTCATCCCCTTTGTCGGGGCATGTTTGACGATCCCGTTGTCCTTTTACACGCTTTATCTATACGCGCTGGTGATTAAAGCGACCAATCGATTTGGTTGGGGGAGCGCCATCGTTTCCCTGCTGGTGCCGGTCATTATTTCGATCCTGATCGGGTTGATTATCCTGGCCATGTTGTTCCCATTTGTTCGGGACTTGATGCAAAGCGAACTGGGGACATTCTGAGAGCTGCCGGGTGAGCTAGAACCACGCAGGGAACGCGGATTAGGCGTCTTGCAGTACGGGCTGACCTTCTTCGGCAGCTTGGCCGGAACGGATTGGATGGTAGAAGGACTGGAGCTGCTGGTATAGGTCTCGGTCGAAGGCGCGAAGGGCGCCGGGGCGTTCGAAAAACAGCTCGGTGGAGACGGCAAAGAACTCCGCCGGGCTGCTGGCCGCATAGGGGTTGAAAGGGCCAATGGTGCTGCCATGGTCGATGGCCCGGCGCAGGGTTTCATAGGCGTTCGAGAAGGCGCGTTGCCACCTCTCCTGGTGCTCCGCGCTGGGCAGGACGGGTGAACCGTTGCTCTCGCCGGTCTCCTCATCCAACTTATGGGCAAATTCGTGAAACACCAAATTGCTGCCGTCACCGGGGTCCGCTGCGCCATGCACAACATCTGCCCAGGAAAGCAACAGCGTACCGTGTCCCCATGATTCACCGGCGCGTGCCTCTTTCCCCGGAAGCTCGATCCCTTCCTCCGTACGTTCAACATCATCCGCAATGTATGCCCCAGGGTAGACCAAGATGGTGCGCAGTTTGGGGTAGAGCGGCCCCTCCAAACCAAGGTGGAGCAGGCAAGCCTGGGCTGCGATGGTCAGTTTGACCTCTTCGTTAATTGGTTGGCCCTGGACTCCCTCGAATTTCTTCTCCCGGAGAAAGCGATGAACACAGCTATAGAGCTCATGTTTCGTCTCGGGCTCGAGACGCGCCAGCAGCGGCACGTTATCATCGAGAATGTTCTGCCAGCGGGTTGGCAGATCCTGACGCCCCCCGAATAATTGGCGCATTCGATCGAGCAGACTCACCTTACACCTCACTCCGTTTGACCACAGCCAGGAGGATACCACGGTTGAGCCAGCGGACAAATGAGGTGCTTCGGATCGCACGACCTACAGGCATACTTCATCCAGGTGGCCGACGCTCTGATTGCTACGCAAATAAGAACCGTCTGCCAATTGTCTTAGGGTTGTGATTGTTGCGACCTAATCCAGTTTGGATGGGTGCGTTATTTTCCGCAAACCGCGAACTGCATTAAAGGCTGTTGCGCGCCCTTAAGCAGAATCCGTTCCGGATATCGGAAGAGGATGATGCTATCTGGGAAACGCCCACACTTGTGCTTATACGAGCTTTCCCGGGACAAGACGTCATGGATCCCTCCCCAGGCAGGTAGGCTAAGGCGTATTGCATCAATAGAAAACCTGACCGAAAGGGATTCGTTGCCTCATGAGGA
>JBKHKF010000405.1:0-2738 GCA_046537745.1 Anaerolineales bacterium
CTTGAGCGGTCCCTCCCTCAGGATCACCAGCCCTCTTTCCTCGAAGGTAGCCACGGTCGAAGCCCGGCCTCCCGGGGAAATCCCCCCATCCACAACCAATTCGATTTGGCCGGAAAGCTGCGCCAGCACCTCCCGGGCTGTCCGGGCGGTGGATGCACCGGAGCGGTTGGCGGAGCTCACCGCCATCGGCCCCACTCTTGTCAGCAGCTTAAGAGCAAATTCGTGGTCGGGGACACGGACCCCCACAGTGGGCTCGGAGCTGACCTGCTCCGGCAGACCCTGGGCTTTGGGCAAAACCAGGGTGAGCGGCCCTGGCCAGAAGATCTCCGCCAGTTTGCGGGCCGCCTCGTCGGGAACTTCAGCAACTTGATCGAGCGCGTAGCCGTCGGCCAACAGAATTGGGATGGCTTTACTCTCATCCCGACGCTTTGCTTGATAAATTCGCTCGATCGCCTCGCCATCGAAAGCGCTGGCGCCAAGACCATAAACGGTGTCCGTGGGAAAAGCAACGAGCCCACCCGACATGATCACGGAAGCCGCCGTTTCCACCGATTTTGGATCCCCCGCTTTGATCACCTTTGTGTCCATTAGATCGCCTCCTGGTCCTTTTTCGCTTCCGCCTGCAGCACCCGGGCTCGACCGGCAAGATCCGTGTGAAGCTTGATCGAGCGCCAGGACAGCACATGCCGCAGAATTTCTTCAGCCGGCTCCATCTGATCTGGGTCGAGCTCCAGCAGCAGCTCTCCACCGGGCGCCAGCGATCGGGGTAGATCATCGGCGAGCCGGCGAAGGGGATCCAACCCGTCCGGGCCACCATCCAGGGCCAGTGTGGGTTCACGTTTCGCCACATCCAACTCCAGCAACGCCTCCTTGCGCAGATAGGGCAAATTGGCAACGATCACATCGAATTGGCCCTTAAATGGCCCGAGCAAGTCGGCCTGCACCAGCTGCAGCTCCTCCAGGCGGTATTCCCATCGATTCTTTGCGGTGACTTGCAGCGCCGGCCAACTCAGTTCACCAGCCCAGTAGTCATGACTGGGCAGCTCCAGCGCCAGCGTGATGATCACACAGCCCGACCCTGCGCCCACTTCCAGGACTCTGGCTTCTTGCTCCCTGGTGGCCAGCGAGTTGAGGGCCACCTCAACAAGATGCTCGCTCTCCGGCCGAGGGATGAGCACGTCCTTTGTAAGATGGAACTGCCGCCCGTAAAATTCCCACCACCCCAGGACGTAAGGCAGCGCCTCGCCCCCGGCGCAGCGCTCCACAAAATCACGGTAAGTCTTGGTTTCCTGTCGGGTTAGTTTAAATTCAGGGTGAGCCAGCAGCCAGCTTCTGGGCCGGCCGAGGGTTCTCATCAAAAGGAGCTGGGAGTCTAAGCTCGGCGTATCACTGACCTCGGATAAGGCCTCGCGAGCCTCCCGGCTGAGCGTTCGGATGGTGCGTTCCTCGCTCATCGACTCACTCCCCTGCTAGCTGGAGCCGTTCGGCTTCCTCCTGAGTGGAAAGCTCGTCAATGAAAATATCGATCTCGCCGTCGAGCACGCTGGAGAGGTTATGAGAGGAGACTCCGATCCGATGATCCGTAACCCGTGATTGCGGGAAGTTATAGGTGCGGATTTTCTCGGAGCGATCACCTGAACCCACCTGAAGACGGCGGGCAGCCTCCTCCTTCTGCTGCTGCTCCTGGAGCGCCTGCTCATAAAGCCGCGCCCTCAGGATGCTCATCGCGCGCATCCGGTTCTGAAGTTGGGATCGCTCGTCCTGGCATTGAACCACCATTCCAGTCGGGAGATGGGTTAATCGAACGGCTGTCGAGTTCTTCTGCACGCTCTGACCGCCAGCTCCGGCCGAACGATATACATCCATTCGAATGTCGTTATCCGGGATGTCAATCTCAACATCCTCCGCTTCGGCCAGCACGGCCACCGTCGCCGTGGACGTGTGAATGCGGCCTTGCGATTCGGTTTCCGGTACTCGCTGCACGCGGTGGACGCCCGATTCATATTTCAGCCTGGAGAACGCGCCCTTCCCCTTGACTTTAAATATCACTTCTTTGATGCCGCCGACTCCCGTCTCATTAATGGAAAGGAGCTCGGTCTCCCAGCTTCGATTCTCAGCGTAGCGGGCATACATTCGGTACAAATCGCCCGCGAAAAGCGTCGCCTCATCACCGCCCGTGCCGGCTCGGATCTCCACAATGACGTTCTTCTTGTCCCGTGGATCACGCGGCACAAGCATGGACTTAATCCGATTTTCAAGACGTTCGCTGCGACCCCCCAGCTCCTCAAGCTCCATCTGAGCCAGTTCCTGCATTTCGGCGTCCTCAGATTGAAGCAGGTTTTCCGCCTGCTCAATTTGATCCAGAACCTGCTTCCACTCACGGAAAGTGGTGACGATGGGTTCCAGCTCGGAACGTTCCTGGGCCAACTCGGCCACGCGCTGATAGTCCTCGCCGGCTTCCACCATTTCGAGGTCAATTTCTCTGAATCGCTTTTCAATGCCTTCGAGTTTTTCAAACATAATCACATAATAAACTCCCACAAACGCTGTGGGAGATCCTGTCCAAGATTATACCATTGCCGCCGAAACCGCCTGGCTCGCGCGGCGCGCACGGGGTGAAAGCGGGAGACCTATCGCCTCCCGCGAGCAGAAAGGTTTCTACAACCTGCTATTCAGTGCAGGTGTAGCTGGCTAGCTCGTAGTGGCTGACATTCCCCGCATTGTCCTCGGCCTTGGCC
>JBKHKF010000406.1:0-2738 GCA_046537745.1 Anaerolineales bacterium
GTCTATGATCTCGTTGTAGGTTCGCTACCCGTTCCGGATCTGCTGCTCCATCTGAGAGCGCCAGTGGATGTTTTGCTCGAGCGAATTCAAGCCCGCGGCCGCGAAATGGAAGCTGGTGTGACAGCGGAATACCTTGGGCTGCTGGAGCGCTACTATGACCGGTGGCTTTCAGAATTCGATCTGTGTCCGGTGCTCACGATTCGCACCAATGATCTCGATTTTGTCCATAAACCCAAACATTTGAACATTGTCATCGAGCGGGTCCATGAGAAGCTGACCGGTAAGGATGAAGTCGAGTTTCCCCAAGATTAGCCCCTCCAGCATGATGCAATTTACATGAAATTTGTTCAATCAAACAGGCTGTTGGCGCACCAGCGGCATGGTAAACAGGGCTTGATGTAGAAATCAGGGGGGTTCATGATGCTTCGCAGATCGCGTTACATTGGGGCTTCTGTTCCGGTTGTCCTGCTGGCAGCACCCAGCGGCCACGGCACCAAAAACACCGGCAACGGCCACCACTCAACTGGCAGTGGAACCATCAATCTCTGCCCGAGATAACATATGCTCGGGGATGTTTGCGAAAGCTGTGCAAGGTACGAAGCTGGGATGCTACTTGATTCCGAGGGCCTGCATGCGTCGCTTTAGCAGCCGGACCGCTTCTACAATTCTCCGCTGATTTTCGGGCAGCTGATGCCAGCGGCTTGCACCCGAGGGGTGTGGCAGCGGGACCAGCCAGCGACCATCGTTTTCTTTTTCCTGACCGATGATGCGAATGAGCGGGCGACTGGTTGGGAAGTACAAGTTGATTGCAAGTCGACCGATGGGGATGATAATCTCAGGGTCGACCAGTTTGATCTCCCGCTCAAGGAAAGGGCGACAGAGATCCTGCTCACCCTTCGATGGCACGCGGTCACCGCCGCCGTTTTTCGCCTTGCCCGGGAAGCACTTGGTCACGGAGGTCATGTACTGATTGGCCCGGAACTCCGCTTCTTCAATGCCGGCAGCCTCCAACCATTGAAATAAGCGGGTGCCGCTGGAGGCGTTAAAGGGGCGCCCAGCCTCGACCTCGGTCACGCCGGGTGCCTGTCCGATAATCATGATTTGGGCGCCGGCAATCCCGGAAAACACGGCGCCCGCCGTAATGTCGTGGCCGGCCTCCAAGCACAGCCGGCAACCCTTCATCTTCGATTGCAGAGCCTTGAGATCTGTTGCTTGGCCCATCCGGCCTATCCGGAAAGCTCCTGCCATCGGTTTTTGATGACGTGGGCGTCCTTATCCATGTCCTTGGGGCTTTCGCACACAATCCTGCCGCCACAGCCATGATCGACCAGCGCCTTCAGCAGCGCATCAAGATCAAAATCGGAATCCGCCAGCATCAAGTGGTTCTGCTCACCAACCTCGGAGTACTCGATTCCCGAAAGATGGCAGTGCAGTCGCTTCAGCGAAGCTTCGCCAAGCGCTTTCTTATAGGCTTCCAGGAATTCGCTCCACTCCTCATAGCTGTTGACGGACCCATCCCCGGCTCTGGCGTGTAGGTGAGCGAAATCCATACAGGGCTCGACTCCGTCAATCTCTTGGGACATCACCAGAGTATCCACCAGCGATCCCAGCAGGGCGCCTTTCCCCATGGTTTCCGGTCGCAAAGTTACGGGGTTACCCGCCTCCCGCAGCTCGTCAACGCAACCTCGCAGGCGTGGAATTGCCACTTCAAGCACGATCTCCGGCGGTTTCGCAAAATAGGAGCCGGGATGGAAAATGATGTCGGTCGCGCCGGCCCAGTTGCCGGCTTGGGCGGCGTCCATCAGACGCCGTCGGCTTTTCGGCCACTCTTCGTCATCGGCGTTGAGATTGATGTAATAAGGAGCATGGACGCTCAGCTTGACACCGAGTTCCTCGGCCGCTTCACCGATCTTTCGGGCTGATTTCTCCGAAACCCGGACCGAGCGAACCCAACCAATTTCAAAGGCAAAAAGCCCTTGATCTGCCAAATGTTGAATGGTGCCTATGGACCCACCTGGATTTTTCGGGGTTGAGCGGGGTGTGCCGACGGTACCAAAGAGGAATTCTGAATCGGGCAAGGCAAGCTCTCCTTCTTGTCAGAGGTTTGGATTATTCAAGTGTAATCGTTTGTGCTTAGGCGGGTGGTTTTGGGCGCCGGTTAGCCGCTGGCTTGCTGTTCGCCCGCGGGATCCTCGGAGCCGTCTTTCCGCAGCGAGCCGGTTTTCGGAACCGCCTCCCTCGGCAGGCTGAAGAAGAAGCTGGCGCCCTGGTCCTCCTGGCTCCGGACCCAAATGCGACCGCCGTGCTGCTCGATAACCGTCTTGGCCAGCGCCAGTCCCAGCCCTGTCCCCTCAATGGGATTCTCGGGATCGTCCACGGTGACGCGGCCTCGGAAGAAGTGGTCGAATACGTGGGGGAGTTCATCCTCGGCGATGCCGGGGCCATTATCGGTCACCTCGACGAGCACGCTGTCTTCGTCCCATTTCACATTGACTTCAATTTCTCCGCCATCCTGAGTGAATTTGATCGCGTTGCTCAGCAGGTTGGTCATTACGGAGTTGAGGCGGCCGGGATCACCCATGATGAGCAGGGCTTCCTCGGGCTGATCGTAGTGAATGGTGTGATCCTTCGCGTCCGCCAGCGGCCGGAGATCCTCGATGGCACGGCGGACGAGGTCGTTGACCTGACATGGCTCGAGCGACAGCTGGGCGGTCGACTCGACCCGGATCGTTTCAAGC
>JBKHKF010000407.1:0-2724 GCA_046537745.1 Anaerolineales bacterium
GCGCAGAAGAGCTTCGCGGATGGGAGTTCGCCCCAGGTCCAGGCGCTCAATGAGCTCCTTCTCGTTGACGAAGGAGCCGGGCGGGAGATCCAAGGTGATAATCATGAGTTTGATCTGCTGATAGGCTTGTTCGCTGAGCAGGTTGGCGCGGTCGTTTTCGGTCATGGTGAACTGTTCCCTCCCGCGGAACAGTGTGGAGAAATCGGCAAAGAAAGCGGAGGCGTTTCAAATCGGCTCAATGCTTGCGGGCTCATCTCAAATCTCCTGCCCCAGCCCAGCCTGCCTCCCGCCAATTCATGGTGCACGAACAAATAAAGCTCAAAAATCACGCGGTGGAATTGTGCTGAGCCACAGTTTACCGCAATGCTGGGCCTTCGCTCAACTGACCACTGCGGCCCGACTGCCGGCTGGAGGTTGGATAAGGCGAGATATGAAGCTGCGTTCCAATAGGCTGGCTCAAGCTGGTGCTGCGACCGGCTCGGGCAACTCCCGGATGACGGGCTTCGGCAGACCGGCCTCTTCCACCAGTCTGGGCACAATTTGTTCCCAGTGAACCGCCATAATATGAACGCCGTTCACGCCCGGCGTATTTTTCAGCTTTTCCAACATCTCCAGCGCGATGGTAATGCCTTCCTCTTGTTGGCCTTCTTTGTCACCGGCGTTATCCATTCGTTCAACGATGGATTTGGGAATGCGGACGCCCGGGACGTCGTCGGCCATGAAATGGGCCGCCCGGCTGCTCTTGAGTGGGATCAATCCGGGCAGCAGATAGACCTTGTCGAGCAAATCCCGCTTATCCAGAGCTTCCAGCCAATCCAGGAATCCGTCGTAATCGAAGATCGGCTGAGTTTGCATAAACTGGGCGCCGGCGTTAATTTTCTTCTCCGCCCGGAGGGCCTCGTAGCGTGGAACGGCCCCGTAAGGCGAGCCGGCGGCGCCGAGGAACCAGCGTGGTGGGCGCTTAATGTTGCGTCCATCGAGGTAGATGGCATCATCGCGCATGCGGCGCAGCATCCACAGCACCTGGATGGCGTCCATGTCGAATTGATCGGGCTTGGTCATGGGCGTCGGTCCGAAGCGATGGTGATCGCCGCTCAGGCACAGGATGTTGCGAATGCCAAGCCCGGCCGCCCCCATGGCGTCGGACTCGAGCACGATCCGGGTTCGATCCCGCGCCTGGAGCTGCATTACTGGTTCGAGCCCGGCCTCCAGGCAGATGCGGCTGGCGGCGAGGCTGTTCATCCGGGCTGAGGCGGAGGCGTTGTCGGTGAAATTGGCCGCGGATACATACCCTTGCAGCCATCCAACCTTCTTCTCAACGATGTCGCCGGAGGCGCCCAGCGGTGGCGCTATTTCAGCGGTGGTGACAAAATTGCCTGTCCGCAAATTTGCTTCGAGCAGCGAGACCGGTTCCTCATAAGCAGGGGGATGGTATTCGGCATCACCCTGCCACCATTCAGGCTGGCGCATCTCGTAGAACAGCTCGTCCCAGTTCTTGTCGAATTCCGAACGGTTGAAAAGGAAGTCCACCAAATTGGGTCGTTGATCCCGTTCCTTCCACGTGCGGAATAAGTCCAGCCATGTTTCCCGTCCAACCCGCTCCCCGTCCAGGGGCGCATTGATCTCCAGCAGTGTATCCAGCCGACCCATCCGCTCCGCCCGACTGTAAATCTGGTACCAGGTGCAGGGCCTGCTCTGATCCACCTCGCAATGATCCGGCGTGGAGCCGCCGCAGAGTCCGTTGCGCAAACCTTTCGGGCAGGTCATTGGGCAGATAAAGGCTGTGTCTTGCAGAATGCAGTTCCCGCACATACGGCAGCTGAAAAGCACACTTTTGATGGCAGATTCCCCGGCCGTGAACATGCGAAGAGGCCAGCCTATCTGATCCTGGCGGTACGGTCGGAAGGGGGCTTGGTAGCGGCGGGGCGAGAAGAGTGACATCGGCTGCTCCTCAAGAATTGATAAGGCGCCATCCATGTTCGATCGGGATCGGGCGCGTGTCTCTGTGGGCCTGAATCCAGTATTGATATATCAGTAGTATATCTAAAGTAGCGCCCAGGTCAACCGCGCCGTCGCGTGAGAGGATGAAAAGCACCACAGAATGTGATGGATGGCCGCGGACAGGGGCCTTTCATCTCGACGAGAATGACCCTTGGGGGAGACTGGACAGCCGGCAATAGTGGACCAAAAAGGTGGAAATTGTTACATATAGTTGACAGGATCGGCGATGGATGCTATATTTTGTTTGTATATCGCTAATATATCAGCTGAAACATTGAGGTTCGAGGCAGCCGGTGCGCACAAAGTGAGCGTGGACGGACGTGACGAGAACCAGCCTTCCAATTTGCAGAACCTTCTAATTAATCGATGCGGGGGCGCACGATTGTGTGCCCCGGCGTTTTGCTTCTATATAAGGGTTCGATCGCTTCGAGTAGATATCAATAATGGCGGGGCTTTCCTTAAGCCAGAAAGGTCAGAGCCGGCGCAATCCAATACCTGTTTGTGCTCGGCTTGCTGGTTAAGGTCCGCTTTTCAAGTGTGGGATCTCGTGTCGGCGTTGGCGCGGGGCATGGGGCCAGCAGTGCCTGGGAGCCGACTTGTGGACCCGGCATCCGTTATTTGATGTTGGGTATCGATCCATCGATGGCAGTTTGGCACCATCTCTGCCAGAACACCAAGATTACTTTTCCGATATCGAGAGCTCCTGGCTGAAAGGAGGTGGTT
>JBKHKF010000408.1:0-2714 GCA_046537745.1 Anaerolineales bacterium
GACCTGGGGTCTCGGCGCCGCTTCGTTGAGCGGGAGATCACCTTCACGGACGGCACCGCCGGCGAGCGATCCGGCGCCTATTTCGCCGATTTGGTTTTGGGCGGATCCCAGTGATCACGCTGTTCACCGCCCCGAAGGCCTTTGAGAATCACATTGGCCGCATTCAGCGCAACGCCATCCGGTCCTGGCTGGCATTGGGCGAGCAGGTGGAGGTGCTGATGATTGGCTCGGAGGCCGGGATGGGCCGGGCCGCCGCCGAACTGGGCGTGACCCACCTGCCGAAGGTGGCGCGCAACGAGCAGGGGACGCCGCGCATCGATTCTATTTTCGATCTGGCCGATGAATATGCCGCACATCCCCTGCGCTGCTACCTGAATGCCGACGTGATGCTTATGCCGGATTTCCTCCCCGCCGTAGAGCGGGTTCATGAGCGCTTTGAAAAGTTCCTGATGGTGGGCCAGCGCTGGGACGTGGAGGTGGAGCAGGAATTCACCTTGGCCGAGTTGACCGAACCGGACCGGTTGGCGGCGCTGTTGAAGCAGGCCGAGCTTCATCCGCCCGGCGGAAGCGACTACTTCGTGTTTCACGGCAGTCAGTATCAGCAGATGCCTCCCTTTGCACTGGGTCGATCGGGCTGGGATAACTGGATGATTTACGCTGCACGGGCGGCCGGCCACCCGGTGGTGGACGCCAGCAAGGCGGTGACTGTGCTGCACCAACAGCATGATTACGCCCATCTGCCTGGCGGCCAATCCCACTACCGGCTGCCGGAAAGCGAGCGCAACGTCGCGCTGGCCGGCGGCCGCGAGATGATGTTCACCTTGAAGGACGCCAATTGGCGGCTGGATGCTCAAGGCTTGAAGAAAGTGGCTGCCTTGGAGCCCGGTCGCTGGCGGCGGCTGGAGGCCAATATGATCGCCCGGTTTGGACCGGGCAGGGCCTCCCAATTGACGCGATTGCTCTTCCACCTGCCGGAGACGCTGCGATATTTCATGGCGCGCCCGCAAGCGGGCCGGAAGGATGTAGAATCCCACGAGGCGCCTGCCGGCCGGCAGAACGGCTAGAAATTCCGGAGAAATAAACACTTAGGAGTGTGATGGATGAAATTCGATTACCAAGAAACCACCGAAGACCTCGCGACCCGGATCAACATTCACGACAAGTACGGCAGTCGTGATATCGATGAGTGGATGCTGGACTTGCTCGACTTGAAACCCGGCATGAAGATCTTTGACGTCGGCTGCGGCTCGGGCAAGCAGTTGTTGGCTTTTCACCAAGAGCTAAAAGGCGAAGCCGAGATCGCCGGCGGCGACGTGAATGAGGAGCTGCTGGATCAGGCGCGAGAACGAGTGGCCGAGGCCGGCGCCGACATCGAGGTCATCTACCTGGATTTCAACAAGGAATTCCCGCTGGAGGACGATACCTACGACCTGGTGTCCTGCTGCTTCGCCATTTACTACGCCGAAGACATTCCCTTCACCATCCAGGAGATGCACCGGATCCTGAAGCCCGGCGGCAAGTTGTTCACCACCGGGCCGATGCCGGAGAACAAGCAATTCTTCTATGACGTCATTCGAGAAGCCACCGGCAAGGAGATCCCGCCGATGCCCGGCAGCTCCCGCTATGACAGCGAGATCCTGGACAGCATCCGGGAAACCTTTTCGGATGTGGAAGTCAACGTCTTTGAGAACCCGTTGACATTCCCGGAGCCGGAGCCTTTCATTGAGTACACGCGCGCCTCCCTCTCGGAGGACCGCAAGCTCTGGGGCAGCTTCTTCCAGGACAAAGAGGATTTCAACCGCATCATGACCAAAATCAGCCAGGTCGCCCAGGAAGAGAAAGAGAACGAAGGCGAATTGGTGATGAAGAAAGTCGTGGGCGGGTTCATCGCCACCAAGTAGGTCAGGAGCCATCCTTGAATTTTTACGGCAAACGCATCCTGTTCGTCGGTGCCCATCCCGACGATATCGAGCTCGGCTGCGGGGCGCTGCTGGCCAATATCGTGGACCGGGCCGAGGTGCTGTGCTTGACCCTGTCGGACAACCAGGAGAACCCAGCGCTCGGGGGGCTCGTCGAGGAGCACTACCGTTCCATGGAGGTGCTAGGCGTCGATCGTGGATCGGTGCTGATGGAGTCCTTCGATACCCGCAACTTCGCCCGCGATCGCCAGCGTATTCTGGAATACCTGTACGAGTTGAACCGGGAGCACCGGCCGGAGATCGTGTTCGTGCACAGCTCCGCCGACATCCATCAGGATCACGGCGTGGTGACCCAGGAGGCGCTGCGCGCCTTCCGGGGCACCTCGGTGCTGGGTTTCGATGTGATCCGCAGCAGCTACGGCTTCTTTCCCAACTTCCTGGTGGAGGTGCGGCAGCAGGATGTGGACCGCAAGCTTAAGGCGCTGGCTGAGTACAAGACGTACAAGGACAAATACTACTTCGACCCGGAACTGATCCGGGCAACGTTGGTGCGCCACGGGGCGCTGGCTGAGCGACCATACGCTGAAGGGTTCGACATTCTGCGCATCGTCGGTCAGTTCAAGGATTCGGTCTAGGGTAGGCGCATGAGATTCCTGATCTGCGGTCTCGGCTCGATCGGCCGGCGCCACCTGCGCAATCTGGTGGCGCTGGGCCAGCAGGATATCGCTCTCTACCGCACCGGCAAGAGCACGCTGCCGGAGGAGGATCTGGGTGATTTCCCCGTGGAGGCGGACC
>JBKHKF010000042.1:0-12046 GCA_046537745.1 Anaerolineales bacterium
GACGGGCCGTCTGGCCAGGGCCCGCTGAACCGCAGCCAGCATTTCCTCAGCCTCAAAGGGCTTTGGCAAATAATCAACCGCTCCTGCGCGCAACGCCGCCAGCAGCAGATCCTCCGTCGCTTCGCTGCTCATCAAGATGACCGGAATATTGGTGGTGCTGCTGAGCCTCCGGATCAACTCAATGCCCGTCAGGTTTGGCATCTGCTGATCGGTGATTACTAAATCCGGCCGCAGATCCTTGGCCAAGGTCAGCGCGGACATGCCGTCCCCGACCATCCGGACCTGGTACCCTGCCGGACTCAGAATCACTTCTTGCAGGTACTGTTGAATTTCCGGGCTATCTTCGGCGATGAGGATCAATTCATTCGTCATCAGATCCTCACGGCTTGATCGTAAGGCCTGCCCTTCATTCTGGAACTGCTCGCTCGTCTTCATACTCTGTTTCAATTTCATCTTCCTGTGGCGCGGCGGCTGGCTCCTCATGCAGTGGGTTGGAAAGTTGATCGGTTATTGAGTTCAGGTCGTTGGCAATCGACTGAAGTTCGCTGCGGGTTCCGCGGTCGCCTACGCTGGCCGCCAGATGGCTGAGACGATCCTGAAAATCATGGAGGTTATCCAGAATCTCCGGTGTGACGAACCCAATCTCCTGGGATTGTTCAACCTCACGTTCCAACTTCGCCGCACGGGTTGCAAGCGCCTGGAAAAGCCGGGCGTTAACCAGGGAGATGGAGGCGTAGTCAGCCACAGCTTCCAGCATCGCCTGGTTGCGGTCGGTGAACATGCTGGCGTCCCGTCGGGCGACGTTCAGCACGCCCACAGGCTGATCCCGTACCTTGATAGGAACGATGAGGGCCGCCCGCCCGATGCTGGAAAGTTTGAACTGGGTCAAGCCTTCGCCGTGAATCCGCAGCGCTTCGCCGGAGAGCATCACCAACGAACTCACACCGTCGTCCCAAGCATGATGCATACGCCTGGCCACGCTGGAGGGCAGTCCGTTCTGCGCGCGCAAGATCAAATCATTCGTGGAGTCATCGCGCAGCAGAATCCAGCCCATATCCGCTTCCGTAACGTACAGGCTGCCCTCCATGAGTTTGGAGAAGAGCTGAGATTGGTTAGTTGTGGAGGTGACTGCTTTTCCGATGCCGTAAATAGTGGTCAGTTCGCGCACGCGGCGCTCAAGCTGCCGGTTGCTTTCCGCCAATTGATCCGCCAGCTGCTTGCGTTCCCGGCGGAGGCGGATCTCATTAAGCGCCCGCTCAATTGCTGTGACTGCCTCCGCTTCCCGCAGCGGCTTTACCAGGTAATCCCGGGCACCGAGTCGAAAAGCCTGAATGGCATCCGATTCCATCCCCTCGGGGGCCATCACCAGCATAGGCACTTCAATCCCCTGGGATCGCAGCGCCACCAGCAAGTCCTTGCCGCTGAGCCCCGGAAGCGTGAGCGAGGCTAGAATGAGATCTGGATTAAAATTGAGCGCTCCTTGAATAGCCAGGCCCGCATCATCCGCGATGGCCACTTCATAGCCCATCGGCTCGAGCACTTCGCGCTCGAGCAAATCCAGCACCTCTGGGTCTTCATCGACAACTAGAACCCGTTCGCCGCCTTGATCACGGTTCATGAAGCTATGATAGCATGCCTGGAAGAGGCAGGGGAGTGGTCCCAGGCCCCCTATTGGTCCTATCAACTGGCTTATCTTGACGTCATGGATTAGCGACAATTACAATTCGCTCAGAAGATTGGTAACCATATGGAATATAAAGACTATTACAAAATTCTCGGCGTCGATCGAGACGCCGATCAGCAAGAAATTAAGCGGGCCTATCGAAAATTAGCGCTTCAATATCACCCTGACAAGAACCCCGACGACAGCTCTGCCGAAGAACGTTTTAAGGAAATCAATGAAGCCTACGAGGTACTGGGCGACGCCGATAAGCGCGCCAAGTACGATCAGTTGGGCTCTTCCTATCGTCAATGGGAGCGGAGGGGCGGCCAACCTGGCGATTTCGATTGGTCCCAATGGGCCGGTGGTCGCGGCGCCCCTGAAGGGGTCCGGGTCGAGTTTGGCGATCTTGGCGATATCTTCGGCGGCGGATTCTCCGATTTCTTCAACACAGTTTTTGGCGGCGCCCGGCCCGGTCAAACCGGCTTTGGCGGCATGCCCCGAGGAACTGCGCGTGCCCGCGGCCGTGACCTGGAGCAGCCCGTATCCATCAGCCTGGAAGAGGCCTACCAAGGAACCAAACGGATCATACGCCGGAACGGCCACGATCTTGAAGTGGACATACCGGCCGGCGCCAAGAGCGGGACGAAAGTCCGTCTCAGCGGCCAGGGCGAGGGGGCCGCGGGCCGGTCAGGCGATTTGTATCTTGTCGTCAACGTCCAACCGAACGACAATTTCCGCCGGGAGGGCGACGACTTGCACACTGATGTCGAGGTGGATCTCTACACCGCCGTGCTCGGCGGAGAGGTGCAGGTGCCGACACTGAGCGGCGCAGTGATGCTTACGATCCCGCCGGGAAGCCAGCCGGGCCAGCGATTTCGCCTCCGCGGTCGCGGCATGCCAAAACTGAAAAATCCGAGCCAGCACGGCGATCTTTATGCCCATCTGAAGATACATCTGCCGGAGAAGTTATCCGAAAAGGAGCGGGCGCTGTTCCAGGAACTGGCTGGACTCAAGAAAGAATAGCCTGCGGAATCCGCTCATTATCGGGCGCCCGCTCGAAGGGAAGGACGATGAAACGGAAGTACCTAATCGTATTGTTGGCAGCACTGGTCGGCGCGTCGCTCGCCTGCTCAAGCTCGCTTCTGGACAGTTCGACAACACCCACCTCACCGAGGGCCATCCCTCCTTTCACCAACCTTCCGTCAACCAGCCCACCGGCGACTCAAGAGGCTGAGGCGGTACCCCAGTCGAACTTCGCAGCTATCTACCAGCAGGCAAATCCGGGTGTGGTCAACATTCTGACCTTTCCAGCTAATTCAGCAGCCGGCAGCCTGCCTCTGGGACAGGGTTCCGGATTTGTCATCAACAGCGAAGGCTATATCGTCACGAACCAACACGTGGTAGCAGACGGCGACGAGATTGAAGTTGATTTCTCCAGCGGTCTCAAAGCTTGGGCTGAATTAATAGGCACAGATCCCGATTCCGACCTGGCTGTGCTCAAAGTCAATGTCGCTGCCGAATTGCTGCATCCGCTTCCCCTCGGTGACTCCAGCCGGATCCAAGTGGGAGATACCGTTGTGGCCATCGGCAACCCCTTTGGCCTCAATAGCACGATGACAGTGGGCATTGTCTCAGCCGTTGGCCGCACGCTCGATTCCGAGAGGGCGGCGCCCACCGGCGGCGCCTTCACCGCTGGCGATATCATCCAAACCGATGCAGCCATCAACCCCGGCAACTCTGGCGGTCCCCTCATCAACCTTCAGGGCGAGGTGATCGGAGTCAATCGAGCCATCCGCACCGAAGCCACGACCACCACCGGGAGCCCGGCCAACTCAGGGATCGGCTTCGCCGTGCCCGTCAACATCGTGCGCCAGGTGGTCCCTGCCTTGATCGAACAAGGCGAATATCAATATCCTTTCCTTGGTGTTTCCAGCTTGAGCGAGGACGCCTGGAACCTGAAGACCGTGGAAGCCCTTGACCTGCCGGCTGACGCCAGCGGCGCCTACGTCACCTGTGTTACCCCTGGTGGCCCGGCCGACCAGGCGGGATTGCAGGGAGCAGCGGATTGCGATGAACTCGGCTTGCGGCCAGGCGGTGACCTGATCACTGCTATTGAAGGGGACCCCGTCCGGGCTTTCAGCGATCTCCTTTCTTATCTCATTAACAACACACGGCCGGGTGATACAGTGACCTTAACGGTGCTGCGCAACGGCGAGAGCCTTCAGATCGACGTTGTTTTGGAATCGCGCAACTAACCGTTCATATCACAGGTCAGGAGAAGGTAGATCCACTTAGCGATAGGAGGCTCAGCGTGTGGACCGAATCGGATTTGCAGGAGCTGCTCTCGTACGAATCAGAAGGACCAACTCTAAGCGTATACTTGGATCTGGACCCCGCTTCGGGTACTCCGGAGGCCCACCACCTCCGACTGAAGGAGATCCTCCGCCCACTCGAGGATGATGCCGAAGAAGATTCAAAAAGGGTGCTTCGCTATTTTGAACAGCACCAGGCTGAGCTCGGCCGGGGCGCTGCTATTTTTTCTAATCAGAAAGATGACTTCTTCCGTTCCTTCAGCCTGGCGGTGCCGGTCCGGAGCCGAGCGCGCTTATTGAGCCAGCCTTTTGTCAAGCCGCTGGCACAGCTCCTGGACAGCTACGGCCATTTCGGGGTGGCGCTCATCGATCAGCAGTCCGCCCGATTCTTTCATCTGCACCTTGGGGAGCTGGCCGAAGAGACCAGCTGGCAGGGAGAGCCCGTGCGGCACACCAAGCGCGGCGGCGGTTCTCAGGCGCAAGGCCGCCGGGGCGGCACCGCCGGCCAGACCCGATACTCTGAGGAGGTAGCAGAGAGGAACCTAAAGGAAGCCGCCCAAATTGCCGGGCAGTTCTTCAAGCGGCAAAAGGTAAGACGCATTATTCTTGGCGGATCTGAAGCCAACGTCGCCTTCTTTCGAGATACGCTGCCCAAGGTATGGCAGACCCTGATCATCGGCAGTTTTCCCATCGACATGAACGCCAGCGTAAACGAAGTTACAGAGCGGTCGCTTGAGGTGGCCGAAAAGGCCGAGCATGACCAGGAGCAAGCGATCGTCAGCCAGCTTATCACAACGTCTTCTAAAGGCGGCGAGGCGGTGCTCACCTTAGATGAAACCCTGGAAGCCGTACACGCCGGGCGAGTGCAGCACCTCGTCATTTCTGAAGGCTATCGACAGCCCGGATATCGCTGTCAGGGCTGTGAATACCTGACCGTGCAGGAACTGCCGCAATGCCCCTTCTGCGGGGAAGCTTTCCAGCAAATTGATGATGCGGTTGAGTTTGCGGTCCGGAAAGTTCTCGAGGGAGGCGGCGAAGTGGAGATCATCAGCCACGCGGATAAATTAGACCAGGCCGGCAAGATCGGAGCACTGCTGCGCTATTAGCCGCCGCGGGCAATGAAAGTTAAAAGGGGAGGCGCGGATACGCCTCCCCTTTTTATTTAGTGCCCGTTGTGATTAATTCTCTCCGAACATTCGCTGTTCTAGATCGACAAGGTTATTGGCCATGATCTCCAAGTCGCGCTGGGCGGCGAAGGTGTCATCATCCAATCCTTCCAGCACCAACTCAAGCCGGTTCCGCATGCTCTGAATTCTCTCAGCGTTCTCAGCCTCCAGGCCCTCCGCCAAGGATTCAAGCAAGGCATCGGTGTCTTCCAATGCCGAGGCGGCCGCTTCGGGTTGATCTTGCAACAGGTCCAGTTGAGCGGTAGTCAGGTCCACCAGCACCGATAACAATTCGAGCTGTTGCTCGCGGGCTTTCAATTCTGCCCTGAGTTCTTCGTTCTCCTGCTCAAGGGGCTCCAGCCCCTCAACTCGATCCCCCAGCCGGGCTACCTCATCGTTGCGCTCATCAAGCTGTCGCTGCAGCGAACGGATCTGATCAGATTGCGGCCGAACTCGAACAAAAAAGACCACTAACACACCAAGGGCGAAGAATAAGCCAAGACCGGCAGCCCATCGAAGGGCAGTTCGGGCCCAACGGCTGGTTCTGCTCTCTGAAGATGCCTCCGCCGCCGGAATGTCCTCCTCTGGAGGCCTTTCATCAACTGCCTGTTCTTCCGACTCAAATTCTGATCGGTCATCTTCCTGCATAAATATCTCCCTCTACCACGTTAGTTAAAAATTTCATCCTGCTCCGAAGCTTGTTCGTTCAACAATCGCCAGGCGGCTTCAAGATCCTGCGCGGCGACGGCAGGTGAATCAGGCAGCGCCTCATCGGCCAACTCCAACCTTTCGACAACCGCCGCTTGCCAGCTATCCGCAGGCATCGGCTGGGCATCGAACACCGCCAAGGCTGCCTCTAAATTCTCCGACGCCAGACCATAATTATCCCGGACAAGCTCGAAACGCGCTCTCGAGATAAGAATCATCGCTCGTAGCTGTTGAATCTTAGCTTCCAGCGCGCTCAGCTCGGAGCCGGGCTCCTGCTGGTTCTCGAGCAACTGCTCTACTTGTAATTGTAGCTCGGATAGCTCCAGCTCCATGATTTCGAGTTGACTCTGGGAGGCCATCACCCGATCGATCCTGCCTTCAGCCTCCGCCAAATCTTCCTCAAGCGAGGCGACCTGGGATTCAAGCTCGGATGCTCTCTCGCTCAACTCAGTGTTCTGGCCTTCGAGACGGGCCACCCGGTCCGAAAGACCTCCGATGGTCTCCTGCTGCTGTTCTCGAAGTCGAGAAACTTCCAACTCAAGTTCCGCAATCTGGGCCCGATTGGCCTCAATCGGCTCCGTCCAAGCTTCGATTAGCGCCGGCACGCCCAAATACAAACCAACGCCCAGCGCGATGCCAAGAACAATCACCAAAACTAATCGAAGCAGTATGCCAACCGCTCGGCCGAACCAGCTGCCCACAGCTTCATGTTCGGGACTCGATTCAATTTCCGCCGAAGGTTCATGCTCGGTCATGATGAGGGCGTTGCCTCCTCAGATGGGGATTCCTGTCCTGGTCCATCGGCACCCTCGGACAGCAAATCCTGCAGACCCTCCAAGAATTGATCAAATCGATCCGCCCTGGTATCCAATGATTCGATGATCTCCTCGATTGCATCAAAACGGGTACGCATGCGCTGCACGCTGCCGAGAGCCTCTTCCATCTCCCCTTCCAACTCAGCGACCTGATCCTCAACCTGGCCCATTCGACCGCTGAGACCCTGCAGTGCATCCAATCTCTGGGAGAGACCGTCCACCCGGCTTTTCAGATCGGTCAGGTCCCCTTCCAGCTGCGCCAACTCACGATCCATCTCTCTCACACTGGCATGGCGGCCGATGTTGAGTGTTCCGTTGATGGAGAGCAACAAACCCAGCGTCATGCCGACTGACAAAAACACGCTCAAAAGGATTGAGAGGGCCACCCACAACAGCGTGCCCACGCCGCCCCGCTCAACGGACCTGATTCTTCCGGAGGGGCCTTTTTGGCGGGACGACTCAGGTTCTGCCATCGTCGATTCATCAGGCGGTGCCGCCTCGGTTGGCTCAACCTCCTCTTCGAAGGTCAATCGATCGGCCCAGCGATCCAGCATCGCCTCGCCGACGCCAGCGACCTGTAGTAAATCTTCTTGTTCCTGGTACGGGCCGCCTTGGCGGATTCGCTCAGCGAGCGTTGGGCCCACGCCAGGCAGAGTTTGCAGTTCCTCCGTGGAGGCGAAATTTGGATTCATCGTTTGGGTTTCAGGCTGCTCGGTCATTGCCGCATCTCCGCTTCTGGCATGAGAGTGTCCTTCTTGAATCAGCCGATGTGATCGGATAGAAGGCTGTTAATTAATTGTACCCAGCTATCAAGAACCGAACTTATACCGTCAGCAACGTTGAAAGGATTGAAATCATTCTAGGCGCGGCGCCCGCTTCTGCCGGCAACGAAGATTGCCACAGCAGCAAGACCAACCACGAAGCCGCCAATGTGGGCCCACCAGGCAATGCCGCTGAAGCTCCCGCCGGCGCCGAGATCCCCGAGACTAATCAACCCCGATGACAGCTGGGAGAAGAACCAAAAGCCAAGGTAGATAAAGGCCGGGATCTCAACCAGCCAGGGCAGGAAAAAAACTGGAATAAAGGTAAGCACCCGGCCGCTGGGAAAGAGCAAGAAATATGCGCCCAGCACCCCCGCAATGGCGCCACTGGCGCCCACCGTCGGCACACGAGAACCTGCCACAAAGAAAGAATGGGTAAGCCCAGCCAGCACACCCGCGATCAAATAAAAGGCGAGATAGCCACCATGCCCCATACGGTCCTCGACATTGTCGCCAAAGATGAAGAGAGTCCACATGTTGCTGATTAGATGGAACCAGCTTCCATGCAGGAAGATCGAAGTGAAGAGTGTGACCATGCTCACCGGGTTTGCCAGGCTCAACCGCGCCGGAACAAGGCCATATTGCGTCAGCATTTGTGTGAAGGCCGGCCGACTCAAGGAGGCTTCCATAAAGAAGACGAGCACGTTGACACCGATGATGAGATAAGTGACGAAAGGAAAAGTTCTCGAGCGGACGGTGTCTCGCAAAGGGAACATAGCCGCGTAGCCTTAAATAAAAAAGAGGTACAAGGGGTTTTCAACGCCCATTGTACCTCAGGGAACCACGCCGATTATCGAGCGCGGACTTCGATCTGTCTCGGCCGGATCTCCTCCGCCAATGGCAGGTCGATAGTGAGGATACCGTTCTCAACCCAAGCCTCAATTTCATCCCGGTTCACTGGCTTGAGCAGACGAATGCGGCGGCTCATCTCTCCGGAGTGCCTTTCCTGCCAGAGCGCCCTGGCCTGCACGCCCTCCGACTCCTGCTCTCGGGGCTTGACCGACAGGGTCAGCACATCCTCTTCAAGCTCAATTTCCACTTCATCGGCCTCAAAGCCAGGGACTTCGGCGATCACCGTAAAACGATCGTCGTCCGCCAGAACATCCACTGGTAAACGCCGTCCGCCATTGAAACTGACACCGCCTTGGCGGGTTTGCCACGCCGTGCGTGGCCGTCGATAAATCACTCGTCGCATGGAAGAACCTCCAGAAAATACGTATCGTTACCGGACTGATAGGAGTACGATAGCCTGCCAAAATATGAAAAATGAATGCGAAGCGTTAGCGTTGCGTTAGCGTCTCTGTTGATCCTCCTCTAACGCCGCGCCGATGCTTCTCTAACAGACCCTGACTAACCTTAAAAATAGTGAAGTGGGAAACCAAGTTTTTGAAATTGAAGCGAGTGAAACTATGGCTTTGAATTTGGATAAATACACGCAGAAGACTCAAGCTGCTGTCATCGAAGCTCAGCGCCTGGCGGAGGCCAAGGAGCACGCTTCGATCGAACCGCTGCACCTGCTGCAGGCGTTGATCCAGCAATCGGACGGGGTGGTCCCCGCCATCGTAACGCAAATTGCAGGCAGCCCGGATCTGCTGCGCAATGAAGTGGAGGAGCAGCTCGACAGCATGAGCCAGATGCGGGGACAGGCTACTCAGCGTGGCCTTTCCCGGCAGGCGTCGGAGCTGCTTCAAGATGCCGAACGGCGCGCCTCCAACATGAAGGATGATTACGTTTCCACCGAGCATCTTCTGCTCGCGCTGGCCGCGGGTCCAGCCGCCGATTTGTTGGCGGATTTTGGAATCACACCGGACACCATCCTGCAGTCTTTGAGCAAGATCCGGGGCTCCCAGCGTGTGGTCACGCCCAATCCGGAGTCCACCTACCAACCGCTGGAACGCTACGGTCGTGACCTCACGCAGTTGGCACGCCAGGGCAAACTCGACCCGGTGATCGGGCGCGACCAAGAGATCCGTCGCCTGACCCAGGTGCTGTCCCGCCGGACGAAAAACAATCCGGCCCTGATCGGCGACCCCGGAGTGGGAAAAACCGCCATCGTTGAAGGCCTTGCGCAGCGGATTGTTAACGGCGATGTTCCGGAGGGCCTCAAAAATAAGCGCCTGGTCCAGCTCGACCTGGGGGCACTGGTGGCCGGAGCCAAATACCGCGGCGAGTTCGAAGAACGGCTGAAGGCCGTGCTCAATGAAATCACCGAATCCAGCGGTGAGATTCTGCTGTTTATCGATGAGATGCACACCGTGGTCGGTGCAGGTGCCGCCGAAGGCGCCATGGACGCCAGCAACATGCTCAAGCCCATGCTGGCCCGCGGTGAACTTCACACCATCGGCGCAACCACATTGGATGAGTATCGCAAGCATATTGAGAAGGACGCCGCACTGGAACGGCGGTTCCAGCCCGTGTTTGTGGATGAGCCTGACGTCGACGACACCGTCAGCATCCTGCGCGGCTTGAAGGAGCGCTACGAGGTGCATCACGGTGTGCGCATTCAGGATAGCGCCGTGATTGCGGCCGCCCGCCTGTCGGAACGCTACATCAGCGATCGCTTTTTGCCAGACAAGGCCATCGACCTAATCGACGAGGCGGCAGCCCGCTTGCGCACGGAGATCGATTCCAAGCCGCAGGCGCTGGATCAGGTGGATCGCCAGATCATGCAGCTCGAAATTGAAAGGGAAGCTCTCAAACAAGAGAAGGACAAGGCCTCCAAGGATCGACTTGAGCGCATTGAAGCCGAACTGGCGGATCTGCGGGAGGAATCAGCTCAGCTGCACGCCCGCTGGAACACTCAGAAGGAAGCTATTCTCGAGCTTCGCCAGATTAAGCAGGAGATCGAGGATACTCGACTGCAAATTGAGCGCGCCGAACGCCAGGCGGATCTGGAAGAAGCCGCCCGGCTTCGCTACGGTCGGCTGCGCGAACTCGAAGAGCAGCTCGGCCAGCAGGAGCAGCGCCTGCAGGAATTACAGTCCCAGGGCGCCCTGCTCAAGGAGGAGGTGGACGCGGAGGATGTGGCTTACATCGTCTCCCGCTGGACCGGCATTCCAGTGTCCAAGCTAATGGAAGGGGAAATGGAGAAGTTGCTGCGGATGGAAGAGCGGCTGCACGAACGCGTGGTCGGCCAGGATGATGCCGTCCGGGCCGTTGCCAACGCTGTCCGCCGCTCACGCTCGGGCCTGCAGGATCCAGCCCGACCGACGGGCTCCTTCATATTCTTGGGCCCCACCGGCGTCGGCAAGACCGAGCTGGCCCGGGCTTTGGCCGAGTTCCTTTTCGATGACGAGGAGGCCATGATCCGGGTGGATATGGGCGAGTACCAGGAGAAGCACACCGTCTCCCGACTGATCGGTGCCCCTCCGGGATATGTCGGCTTCGGAGAAGGCGGCCAACTGACCGAGCCTGTTCGCCGCCGCCCCTATAGCGTGGTGCTGCTCGACGAGATCGAAAAGGCGCACCCGGAGGTTTTCAACGTGCTGCTCCAGCTGTTGGACGACGGCCGCCTTACCGATGGGCAGGGCCGGACCGTCGATTTCCGCAACACCGTAGTGATTATGACAAGCAATTTGGGCACCGAACTCTGGAGCGATCCTGAACGGGCGCAAGAAGCCACCGAGGCGGAAGCCCGCCAGCTGCTAACGCAGCATTTCCGTCCAGAGTTTCTGAATCGGGTTGATGAGATTGTGGTTTTCCACCGTTTGAACCGGGAGCATCTGGCCCAGATCGTCGAAATCCAGCTCGAGCGTGTCCGGCAGCGGCTGGCCGAACAAGGCTATCAACTGCAGGTCTCCGATGAGGCTAAGGAATACCTGGCCGAGGTGGGCTACGATCCCGTGTACGGCGCCCGACCGCTCAAACGCGCGATCCAGCGCGAGCTTCAGGATCCGCTGGCACTCCGTCTGATCGGAGGCGATTTCCAGCCGGGTCAGGCTATCCGGGTTTCTCCTTCCGGGGAAGGGCTGCAGTTCACAGCCGCCGAGCCAACCGAGCAGGCTCTGCCGCAGGCTAAACAGGCCACGGTTGAGGGATAAGCTTTCTTTTTATATGATTTAGGCATGCCTAACTTTATATTGTGAGGTTTGCCATGCATTTCGGCACGGTCCTACGGTTACTGATCGGCATCTTATACGTCGGCATCATCGCGCTGGTGATGCGCTACCGGCGGCGCGCTCAAGCGGGAGAACGTTATGATCTGCGGGAGGAGGGCGTCGCCATTGGCGTCCTCTTGCGCCTGGCGGGTTAAGCACTGTGGCTTTACCTGCCCTTCTATGTTCTGTTCCCACGTTTGATGAGCTGGTCAACCATGGAGCTGCCACATAGCCTGCGCCTTGCCGCGCTGGCCTTCGCCGCCCTGGTGATCCCTCCTTTTGTACACTGGGCTCAGAGCAGCCTGGGGAACAACGTCAGCCCGACGGTGATTACCAAAGAAAATCTTCAGTTGGTGACCAATGGACCGCACCGCTACATCCGGCACCCACTGTATACCGCCGGTTTCCTTTTCTGGTTCTCCTCCAAATTATGTGGAAAGGTTACAGAAGTTGAAATAAGCAGA